>DATHDR010000160.1:0-3797 GCA_035318965.1 Verrucomicrobiia bacterium
CGCCCAGGGCACGGCGAGGACGCCCGAGCAGGTCGTCGCCATCCTTCGCTACGTGATCACGGGCAAGCTGACCTAGACCCTATGGCCGGCCCACCTGAGCGCCGGCTCGATCCGAACCCGGCGTAAAGGTCGGCACCCGCGCATGAGATGCGCGGGTTTGTCGCCGAGGAAATGGCCTCGGCGAGGACCGCAATCATGGGGGTGCCGACATGGCGCAGGTTAAGACGTGGGTGGGTCTGGATGTTCATGCAGCGAAGGTGGTGGCGGCGATCGCCGACGCCGATTCGGGAGAGCTGGCGATTCAGCGGATGGGCGGGAAGACTGCCCAGGTGGCGGAGTTCTGCGCTTCGTTGCCGGCGCCGGTGCGGGTCGCCTATGAGGCCGGCCCGACCGGGTTCGGGCTGGCCCGCGAGCTGGCGGCGAGAGGCATCGACTGCACCGTCGCCGCTCCGGGCATCGAGCGCCCGGCCCAGGACCGGGTCAAGACCGATCGCCGCGACGCCGAGCGGCTGGTGCGGCTGTTGATGATCGGCGGCCTGCACCCGGTGCGGGTGCCGAGCCCGGCCGAGGAGGCGATGCGCGACCTGGTCAGAGCCCGCGAGGACGTCCGCGGCGACCTGATGCGGGCCCGCCACCGGGTCGCCAAGCTCTTGCTGCGCCACGACCTGCGCTTTGAGGGCAACAACTGGACCCAGCGCCACCTCGACTGGCTGGGGCGGGTCGAGCTCCCCGAGCCAGTCGCCCAGTCGGTCCTGCTCGACGGGATCGGCTCGATCGACGCCCTGCTGGTGCGTCGCGAGAGTCTCGAGTCCCAGATGGGCGCCCTGGTCGAGGGCTCACCCTGGGAGCAGGCGGTAGCCCACCTGCGCTGCCTGCGTGGCATCGACACCCTCAGTGCCCTCGGCCTCTGCGCCGAGGTCCGGGACTTCGAGCGCTTCGCCCGCCCCGCCCAGCTGATGAGCTACCTCGGCCTGGTGCCTTCGGAGAACTCGAGCGGGGAGCGGCGCCGACAGGGTTCGATCACCAAGTCGGGCTCCCGCCATGCTCGTCGCCTGCTGGTCGAGGCGGCCTGGCACTACCGCCGGGCGCCACGCAAAGGCCGTGAGCTGCGCCGCCGCCAAGAGGGCCAGCCCCAGGCGGTCCGCGCGATCTCCTGGAAGGCTCAGCAGCGCCTGCACCGCAGCTGGGTCCGGCTCGACTCAGAGCGCGGCAAGCGCCGCACCCTCTGCGCGGTAGCCGTCGCGCGCGAGCTGAGCGGCTTTTGCTGGGCGGTAACGACCGCAGACTGAGACCACCAAGCATCGCTTGGCCCAGGAGGCGGCGGGCTCGGCCCTTCGCGCCAGCGCATCCGCGATTCAGCTATGTGCAGCCGCTCCGCGGTGACGCTCGATCCTAGACAGCGGGCGCTGAGACGAAACCCGGTCCTGCGGTAGCCAACCCGCGCATATCAGCCTGACCGCGCGTCGCGCACCAGGTCGACCGCCGCCTCCTGGGCCAAGAAGAAGGCCCGCTTGCAGCGGGCCTTTGGTGGTTGGGAACTTGACAAACGGACGGCCATATCAGCTGCGCTGCTACGGCAACCGCGATCTTTTCGCGGGGCTTGCCGAGTCTCAGCTGAACCGGATCGGGACGACGTCGTGCCAGGGCCCGAGTTCCTCATCGCTCAACTGCACCCGATCGGGGAAGACGAGCATATGCCGCTCTCGATGACGGATCCGCAGCTCTGGTGGCAGATGCAGCGGTACCCCCATGCTGGGCAGTTCGATCGCCGCGACTAGGTCGTTGCGATGGCAGCGCAGGAAAGAGATCACCTGACCCTGGGGGCTGCTGGGTGTGGCCTTGTGGATCGCTTCACCGGACATATCGATGTGCCGGGTCAGCGGGTGGTCGCCGAGAACCGCAACCGGAACCTCATCGACAGACCAGAGTTTCCAGACGTCGTCGGTGATGCCGTCGAACAGGCGCCGCGCGGAGGTGATCCCGTGAGCCCGAGTGTGGTCGGCCGCCGCCTCGACCATCGCCCGCAGCGTCGACCACCCACGAGCCCCTTTCAGCGGCCACTTGAGTTTTCCGGCGTCGAGAAGCTGCTCAACGGTGTCGAAGCCACCGACCCACGTACATGGATGGTTGCCCTCGGCCGCGCGCGAGAAGAGCTGCAACTTCCTTTTTTCGATCTTCAGCCGTGGCTCCAAGCGGCGCAGCAGAGCCTCGACTTCGATTGAGGACTCCGCGCCGGGCGCCGCCCTGTCTCCCCTCGCGTTTCGCGCCTCCATAGAACAATTGTAACAGTTAATTGAATCGAATACAGATTTAATATGAATTTAAAATTGTGGTAGAAATGTGGCTGACTTTTGGGCCTACTCGTCCAAAGATGGCCAAACAAGAGGAAATCCGGCGGTTGCCGATGTAACATGGAAGGACCAGCCGGGCCACTTGGTCCGGCAAAATGCTTTTGGGAGGTATTTATGATTGCTTTTGATTTTACTTCGATCTCGATCCGGCCATGACCATCGTCGAGCAGGAGCGGGAGAGTGCCGCGCAGCTGGCGAATGCCCTGCACTTCGAGCGAAATCCGATTCGGGCCGTGCATCTGATGGTGGAGAGCTTCGGTCTCGAGCAGCGGCAGGTGGCTACGGCCTGCAGCACTTCGGTGTCGAGCGTCTCGGAGTGGCTGTCCGGTTCCGAGGAGCGCTCCCCGCATCAGCGGGAACGGATCCTCGAGCTCGCCTACGTGATCTTTTCGATGCTGGCGACGCGCTCGATCAGCATTGGCCGGGCGCGTGAGTGGTTGACCTCGCCGATCGATCACTTTCTCGGCGAAGCGCCTCTGACCGCGATCGCCGCCGGTGACTTTCTCAGGGTTGCCGAAACCGGCAAGGATTTCGCTACAGGCAGATTGCCCGTCTAGCCGATCAGAGCCCTCTTCTAGGTCGCCCCTTCATCCAACAGGTCGAAGGTGCACTCACGAGGGCTTTTGTCATTGCGAAAGCGGCGGAAGCGCGCGCCGTGGCGAATGCGCCCCGTAGCTGCGTGGTCATAGCCGACTTCGATGACCAGCTCTGGACGTAAGGCGACCCACTCTAGGTCGCGCCCGCCCGTCCAGCGGCTGGGCTCGGCGGTGCCGCTGTCGCCGGTCTCGAGCGGGGCCAGGAGCTTGCGCAGGTTGCGTTTGGTCTCCATGTTGAAGCCGGAGATGTGACCCACCGAGCGAAGGTCGTCGCCGTCGTAGAGGCCGAGGATGAGAGATCCCACCGTGCCCTCCTCTTTGCCCGGCCGCCAGCCCATGACGACGCAGTCGATCTCCCGCTCGCGCTTGACCTTGGCCATCCCTTTGCGTTTGCCAGGGATGTAGGAGGCATCCAGCTGCTTGGCCATCGTGCCCTCGGTCGTGCGCAGCCACTGCTCCGCCTGATCGGGATCGGGGCTCAGGTTCGAGAGCTCGACCCCGGTTCGCTCCGCGCGGGCATCGAGCCGAGCCCGCCGCTCACCAAAAGGTGTCTCCAGCAGCGCTTCGTCCTCCTCGGCGAGCAGGTCGAAGGCGATGTAGCCGGCCGGGATCTCCTTCGACAGCAGCGTGATCCGCGACTCGGCCGGATGGATCCGTTGCTGCAGGGCGTCGAATTCGAGGTTGCCGCCGGCGTCACGGATCACCAGCTCGCCGTCGAGCACGTAGCGTCCCGGCGCGAAGCTCAGCTCGGGGAAGTAGCGGGTCAGGTCTTTGCCGCCGCGCGACTGGATGTAGGCGTTCTCGCCGTCGACGAAGACGATCGCGCGGAAGCCGTCGAGCTTCTGCTCGT
>DATHDR010000161.1:0-4403 GCA_035318965.1 Verrucomicrobiia bacterium
TCCCTCACCCGGTTAGTCCTTTGCGATCAGCTCCCGGAGGACTTGGGGGAGGACGCCGCCGTGGTGCATGTAGCCCACCTCCGTGTCGTTGTCAACGCGGGCGTGCGTCTTGAATGTGGTCTGCTTGCCCTCGTCCGCGGCCGCTTCGACTTCGACCTGCTGGCCCGGCTTGATCGCGTCGATCCCTTTGATCGTGAAACGCTCGCGACCTGTGAGCCCAAGCGTCTGCAGGTTCTCGCCGCGCGCGAATTCCAGGGGTAGGATGCCCATCCCCACCAGGTTGGAGCGGTGAATTCGCTCGAAGCTCTCCGCGATGACGGCGCGCACGCCCAGCAGCAGCGGGCCTTTGGCCGCCCAGTCGCGTGAGGAGCCGGAGCCGTACTCCTTGCCCGCGACCACTATTAATGGAACGCCGTCGGACCGGTACCGTTCCGAGGCCTCGAAGATCGTGAGCTCCGCTCCATCGGGGAGGTGGCGGGTCCAGTAGCCCTCCCGCTCGACGAGCTTGTTTCGCAGCCGGATGTTGCCGAACGTGCCTCGGACCATCACCTCGTGGTTGCCGCGCCGCGCGCCGAAGCTGTTGAAATCCGGCCGCTGCACGCCGCGCTCGATCAGGTATTTGCCGGCGGGGCTGTCCACCGGGATCGCGCCGGCGGGGGAGATGTGGTCGGTCGTCACCGAGTCGCCCAGCACAGCCAGTACGCGCGCGCCTTCTATATCTGTGAGCGGCTTGGGTTGCGGGCCGAAGTCCTCGAAGTACGGCGGCTCCTTCACATAAGTGGACTTGTCGTCCCACTGGAAGATGGGGCCCGTCGGCGCCGACATGGCCTTCCAGTGCTCGTCACCTTCAAAAATCTTCGAGTACTCGCGCTTGAACATGTCCTGCTTCACGCAGGCCGTGACCACCTTGTTGACCTCTTCCTGCGACGGCCAGAGTTCCGAGAGCATCACCGGCTTCCCGTCCTTGGTATGGCCGACGGGGTCTTTCGTCAGATCGGTGTTGACCGTGCCCGCAAGCGCGTACGCGACCACCAACGGGGGTGAACCCAGGTAGCTCGCCTTGACCAGCGGATGGATGCGTGACTCGAAGTTTCGGTTGCCAGAAAGGACCGCGACGACGCTGAGGTCCTCTTTAATGACAGCGGCCTCGATCTCGGGGGTCGCCAGCGGGCCGGAGTTGCCAATGCACGTTGTGCATCCATAGCCGACCAGGAAGAATCCGAGCTTCTCGAGCGGCTTCATGAGTCCCGCCGTCTCGAGATAGTCAGTGACCACACGCGAGCCCGGCGCGAGGCTCGTCTTTACATATGGGCGAACTTCCAGGCCGAGCTCGACCGCTTTCTTCGCCAGCAGCCCCGCCGCCACCATCACCGACGGGTTCGAGGTGTTCGTACAGCTCGTGATCGCCGCGATCACGACGCAGCCGTTCTCCAGCTTGGCGGCGGGCTTGGCCGCCACCGCGACTGCCGCGCGCCCGTTGACCGGCCCGCCCTCATCGGCCAGGCGTCCGAGCGCGTCGGGGCTCGGCCTCGGCCCGTTGCCGAACGCAGTCGTGAAGCTCTCCCAGACCTTCGGCAGCGGCGCGCGGTCCTGCGGGCGCTTCGGCCCGGCGAGGCTCGGCTCGACTTTGCCGAGATCCAGCTCGAGCAGCTCGCTGAATTTCGGTGTCGGGTCGCCGTCCTTGCGGAACAGCCCCTGTTCCTTCGTGTATCGCTCGACCAGGTCGATCTGCTCTTGATTCCGTCCCGTGACATCCAGGTAGCGCAGGGTCTGTGCGTCCACCGGAAAGAGCGCCGAGGTGGCCCCGTACTCGGGGCACATGTTGCTGAGCGTCGCGCGATCTGGGACTGAAAGGCTGGAGAGACCGTCGCCGCAGAACTCGACGAACTTCTCGACGACGCCGTGCTTCCGCAGCATCTCGGTGAGCGTGAGCACGAGGTCGGTGGCCGTCGAGCCCGCGGGCAATGCGCCGTGGAACCGGACGCCGACGACGACCGGGGTCGCGAGGTACGCCGGCTGGCCGAGCATGGCGGCCTCCGCCTCGATCCCGCCGACGCCCCATCCAAGCACCCCGAGCCCGTTGACCATGGTGGTGTGCGAGTCGGTGCCCATCAGGGTGTCGGGGATGGCGACCTTTCGGCCGCCCATCTCGCGCACCTGCACGACCTTGGCGACGTACTCGAGGTTCACCTGGTGGCAGATGCCCATTCCGGGCGGTACGAGCGAGAAGTTGTTGAACGCTTGCTGCGCCCATCGCAAGAGCGCATAGCGCTCGTGGTTCCGCTCGATCTCTTTCTGAATGTTGCGGGTGTATGAGTCGCGGAAGCCGAACGAGTCGACCTGGACCGAGTGGTCGATGATCAGGTCGACCGGGACGAGCGGGTCGACCTTGCCGGCGTCTTTGCCCGCCCGCTTCATAGCCGACCGCATGGCCGCCAGGTCGACCACCGCCGGCACACCCGTGAAGTCCTGCATAAGGACGCGCGCGGGAAGAAACGGGAGCTCGGCGTCCTTCGATGGAGGGGCCGGCCAGGCGGCGAGGGCCTTGACATCCTCTTCGTTGGCGGTGCCGGCCTCCACCAGGCGGACCAGGCCTTCGAGCAGGACCTTGACGGTCATCGGAAGACTGGAGACATCGTGCCCGACCTTGTTGAGGGGGTAGAACACGAGGTCTGTCCCTGAAAGTTTCGATCTTCCGATCATGTTGAGATCGTACTAGCCTGCCGAATGACGACTGAGCCCAGCGGTTCGAGCTCGATCTTTTGGCCGGCCACCTCGCGGCTCTGGGCTTGTTCGCTGAAGTTGAGCGCGACCGTCACGCTCTCGTCGCCGGCCGTGCGTTCGTAGGCGAAAACCTCCGCGTCTGCCAGCACGGTCTTTCTGTCGCCGCGGCGCAATGCGACCGACTCGCCTCGCATCCGTCCCAGCTCCTGGAAGTGTGCGAGCAGGTCCTGGTTCTGGTCGGCGCCCCACAGCATCGGCAGCCGCGCCTCGGCGTTTTCGATCACACCGTCGTACCGCTGGCTGAGGCCCACCTCCGTGCCGTAGTAGATGATCGGCGTCCCGGGCAGCGTCATGAGAAGAGTCGCCGCGAGCTTGAGCCGCTCGACGTTTCCGCCGGCCATCCACAGGAAGCGATTCATGTCGTGGTTGTCCAGCAGGGTCGCGAGCACGAGGCCGGGATACGCCTTGTCGTGGTGATCGAGCCAGCCGGCGAAGGCTGCGGCGTCCATCCGGCCTCGCGCCAGCGCCTGACGCACGTAGTAGGCAAGGTCGAAATCGAAGATCGCGTCGATGCGACCCGCGTAACGCGCGAGCCACTCGGGCACTCCGGTAGCTTCGCCGAGGATCAGTGGATCAGGCTTGACCTCGCGCAGTCCCCGACGCAGCTCAACCCAGAACGCCGGGTCGACCCCCGCGACGTGGTCGCAGCGGACGCCATCCACTCCGTATCCGGTCAACCAGTGCTGAGCGGCCCGGACGAGGTGCTGCTGTACGTGACTGGTTCCGGTGTCGAGCTCCGGCAGCGTGATGACGTCGGAGTAGCAGCGGTAGTAGTGGGGCCACTGCCAGAACCGGTAGTAGGCGGCGGCATCCCCGTCGTTGGCGATGGCGTCGCGGAACAGGTGATGGCCGCGACCAGTGTGATTCGGCACAAAGTCAAGCAGGACGCGCAAGCCTCGGCCGTGCGCCGCTTCCACCAGGCGGATCAGGGCTGCGTCGCCGCCATAACGCGGTTCAACCGTCAGGAAGTCCTCGTGGTCATAGCCGTGATGCGACGGGCTTGTATGGACGGGGCTGAGCCACAGCACGTTGCAGCCGAGCGCCGTGATGTGGTCGAGATGCTCGCGGATGCCGTCAAGGGTTCCGCCGTAGAGCGCGGTGGGATCGCTCGGTGCGGGCAGGCTCGCGCCGGGGCGCGCGAACCGGTCGACCATGACGTGGTAGCAGAGCGCGTCGCGCACCCAGTCCGGCGGCGGAGGGGGCGCTTGCTCAAAAGCGAACTCCTGGCCCCCGGGCCGCGGATCGGTGTCGGAGCCCCAGATGGGAGTCGTGTCCGGGTCGCGGAGGTGGGCTCGAATCCTGTAGCGGGTGACCTCGCCCGCTTTGAACGGCGGCAGGGGGCCGGTCCAGAGATTTGGACGGCCGGGCTTTCCAGGCGTGGCGGTGAACTGATTGACCGTCCGGCCGTCGACTTCCAGCGTGACCGCTTCCACGTCGAGATCCGGCCGCACCTCGGCGACCAGCAGGCCCTGGCCGGGCTCTGGCATGCCGGAATGGAAAACGCCGCCATACAGCGCTCGCGCATGGCGCGTCTTCTGCACTGTCGCCTGGTGCTCGAAAAAGCCGTCCTCGTCGCCTATCACCGAAGGGGTCAAGGCCTGGACCGTGAGTAGGAGATA
>DATHDR010000162.1:0-5568 GCA_035318965.1 Verrucomicrobiia bacterium
GGATTAATGCCGGGAAGATCATCGACGTGTTCCACATGAGGTTCACGCCGTCGGGATAAGAGAGGTAGTCGGTGAAGAGGGACAGGTGGCGGGGGATCCAGCCGAGATACCAGATGAAGAGTTGCGGGTCCTTGGGGCTGCCGATCCACCGCCCGGCCGGATCGACCCACGTGCTCGAGAAGATCGCCACCGCGAGCAGCAGGTAGACGAGGAGGGCAAGGCGCCTCAATCAGCGGGGCCGAAATGGACCTTGTGCTTTTCGCCTGGCGCGAGAAATGCGAGCAAGCGCAGGCCTTCCTCTGTGATCGCTGCTCGTTCACGCTGAGGGATCGGCTCCCCAAACGGTGAGACGGCCAGGGTACTTGTGGTCTGGCTCTTGACCGGGATCCAGATCGCGCGGACGAAGCCATCCAGGAGGAGCGAGCCCTTCATGACAGCGTTGCTGGAGAACATCCCGAGGTGCTGGCCCGGGCCCATGATCCTGGTCCGATCGTCGTGGGCAAGAAGGATGTTGTCGTAATCAGGCAGGAAGCGAGGCGGCGCAGGGGTTTCGGCATCGGGTCGAGGCGCTCTCGGCAGGTCGAAGAGCTCCCGACCGCGCTCGTCCCGAAAGGTGCGCAGTCGCGGGCGCAGTCGCTCGAATATCTCGCGCAGGCGCGTCATGCCTGACCAGGCCTGCATGTCGATCACCGTGGCTGGACCGAACGCAGCGAGGTAGCGTACGACCAGGTCGTCGAGCGAGGAGGCCGGGCCAACCGGGCGCCCGAGCCACGCCTCGACCGTCGTCGTCTTGACCAGGCCTCTGCCGCCCCAGGTGCCGCGAGGCGGGACGAATACCAGCGGCTCCATGTAGCGCAGGGCGTACGCGAGCGGCTCGGAGGGCTGGTCGGGCCACCGCTCGTGAAGCAGCTTGCCCAGCTCACTGACCGTCAACGGCCGCTCCGCCAGCAATGCTCGTCCTGCATCCAGCAGAGCTTTCCGGTTGACGCCAGCGATCTGGCGGCCGAAAGGGCTGCCGGTTTCAAAACCCCGCTCGAGCACCGGTTGGAACAGCGGCCGCAGGCGCAGGCAGTCGCGCGCGGTGACGAGGTGGATCGTGCAGCGGTGCATCGACATGCGCACGGCCCGCCTGCTCTCGACGAGGCGAGACAGCTCCTCGTGCCGGAATCCCTCGAGGCGGGACGACAGGCCGACGTATGGAAGGTCGGGCACCTGGGCCTGCATGGCCACGAGGCGCTCGATGGTCGCCGCGGCCGGGGCTTTGGCGCGGCGAAGCAGCAGCTGACGCGCCAGCAGAGCGCGATTCAGCGCGCGCCGGCTGAGGACCTGGGTTTCGCGGGCCACGGGCCCATTGTCAGGTCTCGGCTCGAAGCGCCCCTAGTCGGCTAGCTTGGCGGCCTTCTTGCTCATGTCCTCGCCCTTCTTCCGCATCTGGTTGACCTGCTTGCGGAGCTCCTTGCGGCGCTTGTCACCGCGCTCCGGATCGAACAAGTAGGTCGCCACGGCGGCGAGTCCCATCCACATGAGCAGTCGAGTGAATCTGTTCCCGAGCATCTCACATACAGAACGACCAGTCGGCGCACCAGTACCCAACATCACCGGCATGCGAGCTACTTGACGGCGGGTTTGGCGAGGTGTATTCACCACCTGGGGTAAGGCCGCCACACCCGACAATCTTCGTGGCGGCTCTTTATGGGAGGGAGCACGTGAGCACAGAAAGTCAGCGCGCGGGCGCGGTGGCGCGACTGGAAAAGGACGCCATCGGTCTCGCACCGGTCCTGTTCCAGTCGATCACGCACATGGCGCCGGCCGCCGCTGTCGCCTTCTCGATCATCTTCGCTGTGACCTACGCCGGGGGCGCCACTCCGCTCGCGATCTTGCTGGCACTCGTCGGCTGTCTGTTCGTCGCCATCAGCATCGGTCAGCTCGCCCGTCATCTGCCATCGGCCGGCGGGCTGTACACGTACAACGCCCGCGCCCTGCACCCCGCGGTGGGCTACTTCGTCGCGTGGGGATTCATGCTGGCCGAGCCTCTGGTCGCCCCGCTCCTGTACCTCATCTTCGGGAACGTCCTCTCCGTCTACCTGCAGAGCCACTTCGGAACGCCGGCGTGGTTGTGGGCTCCTTTCGCGGCCATCGCCGGGATCGGGGTCTGGGCCCTCGTCTACCGCGGGGTTCGGATCTCGACCGAGGCCGGAGTGATCATGGGCGCCTTCGAGATCGTCGTGTTTCTGGCGCTGGCCATCACATTGATCATCGCGGCGGGGTCGAACAACACGCTCAGCGTGTTCAACCCCAATACCGGGAACTCCCATGGCCTCGGCTCTGTCTTCGCCGGCATGGTGTACACGGTGCTCGCCTTCATCGGCTTTGAGGCCTCGCTCCCCCTGGCCGAGGAAACGAGAGACCCGCGGCGGACGATCCCGCGCGCTGTTTTGCTGTCCTGCGTGCTGATCGGGGTGTTCTACCTGATCTGCTATTACGGCGCGATCGTTTATTTCGGCCCGAACCTGGCGGCTGACCCGGAGAAAGGGTTCTTTGCTTTCAACGGCGGAGACCCATGGGACGGACTGGCGGCGAAGGTCTGGGGACCGTTTTCGATCCTCGTGCTGCTCGCCATCCTCAACAGCGCGTTCGCGAACTCAAACGCCGGCGCGAATGCTGCAACGAGGGTTGGCTACGCGCTGGCGCGCGTCGGCATCCTGCCGCGAGCGTTGGCTCGCGTCCATCCGAGATTCAAGACGCCATACATGGCGGTGCACGTGCAGGGCGCGCTGGGCATCGCCCTCGCCCTGATTCTCGGCTTCGCCCTCGGCAGCCCGCTCAACGCTTTCGCGCTCCTTGGCACCATGGCGACGATCATCATCGTCGTCATCTACATCCTCACCAACCTGAGCAATATGGTGTTCTACCTGCGTGAGAGGCGGGACGAGTTGAACCCCTTGCTCAACATCGTCGTCCCGGCGCTCGGGATCATCATCTTCATCCCGGTCCTGATCGCGGCCTTTGGAATCGATTTTGGCGGTCTCGGCATTGCCGGGCTGACGTCGCCGGCCAACTACGCGCCGTGGATAGTGCTGGTCTGGCTTGCGATCGGCGTTGTCCTGTTCCTCTACTTGAACAGCCGGGCGCCCGGCCGAATCCAGGAGACGGCGACCACGTTTATCGAAGGGTAGAGCTCGGGAACAGTCGCGTCCGCTAGCGGAGCACCAGGTGCAGGTCGAGCACCGGTGCTCCGCCCTGCTTGCCGATCACGATGACGGCGGCTCCTTCGGCCGGGCCGATCGTCAGCGTTGTTGAGTTGTTGATGAAGTTCTGGTTGCCGCCGAGGCGGCCGTACGTGTAATCGGGCAGGGCGCCGGCAGCCTTGTCTTTCGCGCCGATTGAGGCCGCCAGGGTGACGTTGCTGTGCGTGAACGGAATCCGGGCGGAGACGCCAACACCGAGGTCGGCGTTGAAGAGGCTCAGTGCAATTCCCACGGTGAGCACCACCAGGAAACCACCGCAGCCAAAGCCGCAACCACAGCCGTTGTTGCGGCCAACGCGCGGCCCTCTCCAGCGCGACCTTCTGTCGTCGTTCATCGGACTCCGTACACCCTATCGCTAAATCTGCGATGACTTAAGGTGCATCTCTGCATGACGCGCCGAGGCCTTCTTCTGTTCATCGCCATGAGCGTGATCTGGGGCATTTCCTATCTATTCATTCGCATCGCGGTGAAGGAGCTGTCGCCGGCAGCGCTGGTCTTCACGCGCTGTGCCATCAGCGCTGCAATCCTGCTCCCGATCGTGCTGGCGCGAGGCGAGCTTCGAGGGCTCCGCAAGAGCTGGCTACCGCTCCTTGTTTTTGCGGCGGTCGAGATCGGTATTCCGTGGTTCATGCTCTCGAGCGCCGAGCAGAAGATCACGAGCTCTCTCGCCGGCCTGCTG
Organism: Verrucomicrobiia bacterium; assembly: GCA_035318965.1. Taxonomy (GTDB): domain Bacteria; phylum Chloroflexota; class Dormibacteria; order Dormibacterales; family Dormibacteraceae; genus Palsa-870. Next base: position 3,928 of record DATHDR010000162.1, read on the forward strand.
ATAGCTGCAGTGCCGCTCGTCAGCGTGGTGATCGCGACCATCCTTGGTAACCGGGAGCACCTCGGCATAGCGAGCATCTCCGGTCTGATGCTGGGGTTGGCCGGGGTGGCTGCGATCGTCGGGTTCGACCTTGGTGCGTCGGGCCCGCTGGCCCTGGTCGAGATGGCGGTTGTGGTCGTGTGCTACTCGCTGGGCCCGGTCATCATCTCCCGCTACCTGGGAGACCTCCCATCGATGGGCGTGACTGCGAGCGCCCTCGCGATTGGCGCCCTCGTCTACGCCCCGCTGGCTGTATTTCAGTGGCCGCGCTCGGTTCCGCATGCGGACGTCATCGCGTCAGTGCTGGTGCTGGCCCTCCTCTGCACGGCGATCGCCTTCGTGTTCTTCTTCGCGCTGATCGCCGAGATCGGACCGGTGCGCGCGACGGTGTTCACGTACATCAACCCGGCGGTGGCCGCGGTGGTGGGGGTGATCGTCCTGCACGAGAACTTCACCGCCGGAATGGCGATCGGGTTTGTGCTTGTGCTGGCCGGATCGGTGCTCGCCACGCGTCGCCCGGCAAGGCTCGAAAGTCAATCAAGTGTTTAATTAGTCGCGATGAGCCCGCAGGCTGCTGCTCCGGTGCGCGCCGGATCGACGAAGGAAAAGCGGCGCCAGGAGCTGGTGGAGGCCGCATTCAACCTGATCGCCGAAAACGGCTTTGAAGGGTTGCGCACGCGGGATGTCGCGGACGAGGTCGGGGTCAACATCGCGACGCTTCACTATTACTTTCCGACCAAGGAGTCTCTGATCAGAGGCGTCGTCGAGTACGCGATGGCCCGTTTTCGGTCGACCCTGGCTCCACACGGGTCACCTTCGGATCAGCTGCGCAACTACCTGCGGGCAGTCCGCAACCTGCTGGCGGAAGAGCCGGCACTCGGCAGCGTCATGGGCGAGCTGGCGGTGCGCTCTGCTCGCGACAGATCGATCGCGGCGATCATGACCGAGATGTATGACGTCTGGCACGTGACCACACGAGGCCTGCTGCGCAGGGCGGTCAAAGAAGGCCACCTGCGGCCCGAGCTCGATAGCGATGGGACGGCGGCGCTCATCGTCGCCACGCTTACCGCGATGACTCTCCCCACCATGACCGGGGCGCCGCGGACAGACCAGGCGCTGCGCCAGCTGGAGAAGTGGTTGGGCATTTCAGGAGGGCGCAAGATTAAGTCAAGCAACTGATTGATTGGAATGCTACCGTGGGTTCGGTAGTTTCAATTGATTGAACCCAGGAGGTATGCAATGTCCACTCAGATCGAATCGCCTGCCCGCGCACCTCGCTTCGTAGGAGTTTTCAGCCCGATCGCTCAGCGGCTGCTCGGCGCCGGAGTCCCGTTGGGGCCGAATGCCCTCATCACCATCCGCGGCCGCAAGTCCGGCATCGACCGGACCAATCCGGTCGCCCTTGTCGAGATTGGAGGCAAGCGGTGGGTGATCGGGACGTTTGGAGAGACCAACTGGGTCCGCAACCTTCGCAACGCCGGTCAGGCCGCGGTGACCGTGGGGAAGCGGCACGAAGAGGTGAGAGCGCGGGAGCTTTCCCAAAGCGAGGCCACTGCCTTCTTCCGTGACGTCTTGGCCCCTTACGTCAGGCGCATTCCGTTT
>DATHDR010000163.1:0-3571 GCA_035318965.1 Verrucomicrobiia bacterium
ACCGATGGTGCTTGTGCCCTGGGGGCGCGATCAGCCTGGGGTTGCGGCGCGGGCTCACGCGCTTGGAGTTGCCGAGGTCGTGGCGCGAGGCCCCGGCAGCGAGGTTACGCTGGCGGCCGCGATCGACCGGGTTCTCGCCTCCTCGGAGATGCGCGAAGCCGCCGCAAGTCACGCGACTCGGCTTCAGGCGACCGATCCGCCGGGAACGGCGGCGACCCATCTGGAGAGCTTGGCGAGCTAAACCGCCATGGGGCGCGGTGAGCTCACGATGCGCTATTCCAGGAAGGGAGCGGGGAGGATCGCTTTTGAACAGCCTTACTTACTGATCGGCATCCAGAATTCGATCCTGGTGCCGAGGCCGGGTTGACTTTCGATCTTGTACCAGCCACCTGACATCAGGGCCCGCTCCCTGAGGGCCAGCAAACCCATGTGCCCCGGAACGTTGTTTCTCTGCGCCACCACGAAGCCACGCCCGTTGTCGACGACCACGCCGTGTACCGCGGCGCCACTGGTCTTCATGTTGACCTGAACCTGCGTCGCGTGCGCGTGCTTCTCGATATTCGTGATCGCCTCCGCGAGCTGCCTGAAGACGCTGGACTTGAACTCGTAGCTGAGCTCGTCAGGCAGGTCCAGGTGCAGCTCCGCCTCGATCCCCGTCAGGGACCGTAGGATCGCGAGCCGGTCTCGGATCGAATCCTCGAGCCCGCCAGGGTCCTCGAGCGCGGGCGGGCGCACCTCGAACAGCAGCCTTCTCAATGCGTCTTCCGTCTGACCCAGCAGGTTTTGCGTCTGCTGCAGCGCGGGTTGATTAGGGCGATCTGATTCTCCAATGCGCTGCAGCTGCAATTCGGCTGCCGTGAGCTTTTGCAGCGCGTCATCATGAAGCTGGTTGGCGAATCGTTTTCGCTCGTTGTCGACCGCGGTCGAAACTGTTTTGAGCAGCATCTGTCGCGCCGCGTCCACCGTCTGTAACCGGTCGACGGTTTCCTTGAGATCAGCCTCGGCAAGCTTCAGCTGCCACACGAGGCCGGCTGCCAGCCCGGCTTTCTGAAGCACCCAGGCGTCCTCGCGCGTGAACCCTTCCGCACGCGTCGAGTCGTAAGCGCCAACCAGGCCAAGTCGCTGTTCACCGGCTCGCCAAGGGACGCTGATCGCGCTCGAAACGCCCAGGAAATCCAGCACACGCGCGGAATCCGACGATTCGTCGCCGGCGGCGGCCCGAAAGATGAAGTCGTTGTAGACCACTCGGCTCTGCAGGTCGTTTCCTTCCGGATCGCACGCGACGGGGAAGAGGCGCGAGATGAACGTCGCGTCGACTCCATAGCCGCCTGGCACTGCGCTGAGCATGCCCTTCTCGTCGAGCTGCCAGAAGAGCACGCGTTGGGCGCCGACCAGCCCAGCGACGCTTTCGGCCAGGCGCTGATAGAACTCCGTGAGGTCCTGGCCAGCGCGTGCATGCACCGAGATCGCAAGCAGCGCCTCAACCGCGACCTCGTGGGCGCGCTCGACCCGGGTCGCGCTTTCTGCCCGCTCGGCGGTCACGAGCCGTTCCTTCTCTATCCGCTCCAGGTCGGCGCGAAGGTTGACCAGGGCGTCGACCATCTCCTGACGGCGCTTTCGAAGCAAGGCCGCCTGGATCGATGACGCCACCTGGCCGGCGAAGGTGCCGAAGGCATGGCGCTGGAAATCCGAGTAGCCGAGGCCACGTGCGACTCCGATCATTCCGATGGTTTCCCCTCCGGCGACCAGAGGCTGGCCCCAGATGAACGGATGGTTGCTCGAGCCTGCTGACGCGATCAGCCTTTCGGCCTCCTCGCGCTGGCCGCTCCCTTCGGAGGATCGCGAGTAGACGCGGTCGTACGCGCCGCCGGCGTCGGTCAAGCCCAGGAAGGCGACTGACGACTTGGTCAGCGAAAGGGCCGATCCAAGCGCAGACTGCGCAATTTCATCGAGGTCTTTCAGGCGCGCCAGCTCGAGGCAGGCCGCCTGAACCGCTTCAAGCACCTCCCTCACACTGACTTCCAGCGGATCCGCCGTCGTCAACGGCTCTCTCATCCCCCCGTCGGCTCGCCGGCCGAACTCGAAATGCCAGTTTACTGGTCGGTCCCTGAGACAGTCGCCTTATGATCAGTGAGAAGGGTTGGTTGAGGTGAGGGCGATTGCCCAATCGTTGGTTCCCGCGGATCTCCTCTTGCCTCTATCGCTCTGGCTGCCGGGCTTCGGCGCCGGGACGGGCGATGCCATCGTCGGTCGCACCAGAAGCTCTGCCGGCGATCGCGACTCGAAGGCGCGGCAAGCGGTTCATGTTCTCGTGATCGAAGATGACGACGCGATCGCCGAGATGTATCGGGTGCAGCTCGAATACGACGGCTTTCGAGTCACGGTGGCAACCACCGGCGAAAGCGGCTTCGCGGCGATGGCGGCAACTCAGCCGGACATCGTGCTCCTGGATCTGTTGCTGCCCGATCGCAGCGGGCTCGAGATCATGGCCGATCTCAAGGCGCGCTTTCCCAAGCATCCACCCGTGGTGATCCTCTCGAACTACGGCGAGCCGACGATGATCGACAGGGGGATGTCACTTGGAGCCCTGGAGTACCTGGTGAAGTCTCGAGTGACGCCCGCCACAGTCTCGCAGTCCATTCCCGGCTGGATCGAGCAAGCCCGCCGAGGCAACCGGACAGAACCGAATAACTGATCGGTGATTCTCGCTGAGCGTCTTGCGCAAGACCTCACCGCGCTGGGTTTCGTCCTGCTCGGTGCGGCGACCTTCATGGAGTGGTACCGCCATCGGGGGCGTGCGCAGGCCATGCTTGCCCTGTCGCTTGTCTCGCTCGCCGTCGTCGCCGCGCTTGGTCCGCTGCAGACCCTGATCGGCCAATCCAGCGCACTCGGAATCGTCACGATCGTCGCGTTCGAGACATCCGGTTACTTCGTGCTCAGGTTCCGCGACGCGTTCGTGCCCCTCAGCAGGCGGGCTCGCCGGGCGGCGACCGCACTCCTGGTTGTCTCCTGCGTTGTCGGGGCTGCGGCCGTCACAGTCCTGGCGAACGCCGATCGGACCGTCATAGCCGTCGTGGGATTGGAGCTGATCCTTGCTTGGTCGATCTTCACCGGCGAGCCGATCGTCAGATTCTGGCTCGCCAGCCGCGACGTGCCGAGCGTCCAGAAGGCGCGCATGCGGGCGCTCAGCTTCGGGTTTGCGGTCCTGATCGCGATCCTGGTGGTGGATGTCCTCGGCGGCTCGGCGCTTCAGAGTCCCCTTGCGATCATCATCACGCAGCTGATCGCGCTGGCCATCGTGCCTGTCATCTATGTGAGCCTTGCGCCTCCTGGAATGCTCAGGCGCATCTGGCGGATGGGGGAGGAGGCCGAGCTCCGGTCCGCGATCCAGGACCTTTTGATCTTCAGCCCGACCCGGCAGGAGCTGGCGGAAAAGGCGGCCGGCTGGGCTAGGCGGCTCCTCGGTGCGCAGGGTGCCTTCATCGTCGATTCGCAGGGCACGCTGGTGGCCGGCGCCGGCATCAATCGGGGAGAGGTTGACGAGATCATGTCCGTTCGCAAAACGCAGCGC
>DATHDR010000164.1:0-5113 GCA_035318965.1 Verrucomicrobiia bacterium
GGCCACCTGGGCTCTTCCTCCGATCGAGGCGATCTCGTCGGCAACCTTCTGCAGGGTCGCCTTTGTGCGACCGACCAGGAACACGGTGGCGCCTTCGCGTGCGAAGGTCCGGGCGACTCCGCCACCGATTCCACCGCCGGCGCCGTAGATGATTGCGTTCTTGCCTTCAAGTAGCTGTGTCACTGGTTGTCTCCTTTGATTCGGCTCCCGGTGCGGGCGCCTTCACAATTGGGTCGGAGCTGTCGCGCCGTTCTCGACATTTATGTCGGCTGGGCAGTCACCAGGGGGCCTGTCGAGGGGTTATGGAGCGATGGCCGGCATCCAGACAGATGAAACAACACGCTCCGCGGCCATCAGCGAGGTCACGGCCTCGCTCCAGCCATTCCTACCCTCTATACGCTGCGTGAGGCTCGATTTCCGGCAGGAATCTAACGTGGGACGTCAACCGCCAGAAGGTGCTCCGTCACCGGCTCTGGATCCGACAGCGAGTTCGCCTCTTCTTCCTGTTCTTTCTCGACGAGCGTCAAGCGGTCGCGGTGCTGCCGCATGTGCTCGTCCCACGAAGGCACCGCGAAGAGCTCGACGAAGCGATGTGGGACCTCGGCGTCACGGAACAATCCCCATTGCGTCGCCCCGGTCCGCAACCGCCCGCGTCTCACCTTCTCCATTGCCTCGAGGAAGTGGCTTTCGCGTTCGGGCGAGATCGTGTAGGTCGTCTGAACGACGACTGGACCGTCGGCCGGATCGATATCGACCATGAGCTGTGGCTCGGGCCACGGTGTGACCACGCTGCGGTCCATGCCGGCGGTGTCGGGGAAAGGCCATATCCTGGTGGTGGCAGCACCCGCCAGCAAGGTGGCGGCCGCGACGACAAACGTCAAGACCAGCCCTGCGGGAACGGCAAGCAATCCCCAGATGAGCGCGCCCACCGCCTGTGATCCGAAAAGCACCATCAAGTAGATCGATAGACCGCGCGCACGAACCCATGCCGGAAGGAAGAGTTGCATCGCGGCGTTGATGTCTGACAGCACAGCCACCCACGCGGCACCGACTGGAAGCAGCACGAGCAGCGCAATGGCAACACTCGGAATGGCGACAATCGTCACCAGGCCTGCCGCATAGATGGTGCTTGCGATCGTGATCAGCTGGTCGGTCGTGAGACGTCCCCGCGCTCGCGGCAGAAGAAGCGCTCCGGCCACTGCGCCGATGCCCAGCGCTCCCAGCATCAAACCGTAAGCCCCTGCACCCTGCCCCATGCGCTGCGTGGCCACCACCGGCAGCAGCGCCCACAGAACGCTTGCCGGCAGCAGAAAAATTGCGGAGCGCAGGAGGATGCGGCGGACGACGCTCGAATAACGAACGTATCTGATGCCTGTGCGGACCGCTGAGACGAACGGTTCGGGTGCGCCGCCCCGCGCACTCGGGGGTGGACGCCAGAACACGAGGACGAGCAGGAAGAAGACAAACGAAAGTGTGTTGAGTGCAAACACGGCCGGTACGCCGACCTGCGCGATCACCAGGCCGGCGATTGCGGGGCCGACAGCGCGGGCGATGTTGATGTTCATGGAGCCCAGCGCCGATGCGGCCTGGATTTCCGCGCGCGGCACGATGTCCGGGATCAGCGATTGATAAGCCGGCAGCCCGATCACCGATCCGGTTCCGATCAAGAAGGTGAAGAACAGAAGAAGGTATGGCGGCATCTGGCCGGCGAGTGTGAGGAGGGTGAGGGCCGCTCCGAAGACGACCAGCAGCGCCTGGACCGTGATCAGAAGCTTCCGCCGGTCAAGCGTGTCGGCGAGCGAGCCGCCCACCAGCTCAAACAGCATGTCCGGCAACATGTCCGCGGTCTGAACCAGCGACACAAGAAGCGCAGCGTTCGGCAGGCCGACCAGGAGCCATTGCGCCCCGACCATCTGCATCCAGCTGCCGATGTTGCTGACGAGTACAGCAATCCAGAGCGCTCTGAACGCCGCGATGCGAAGTGGCGCCCAGGCCGAGATTGGTCGCGCAGCCTGTGTGGCCACGAATTCATATGTTCGCCCGTGTGGGGCTTGACAGCGGGCGTTATGGCGGGGTATTCTACTGGTTAGTTAATTAGCTAACTGGAAAACTAGATGTCGAATGATCACCTGAGCGTCACGTTTGCAGCCCTCGCCGACCCCACCCGGCGAGCGATCCTGGCCCGTCTTTCACGGGGCGAGGCTTCAGTCACGGACCTGGCCAAACCGTTCGACCTGAGCCTCCCAGGCGTCTCGAAACATCTCAAGGTGCTGCAGCGCGCGGGGCTCATCACGCAGAGCCGGAACGCGCAGTGGCGGCCGTGCCGCCTCGAGGGGGCCCGCCTGCAGGAGGCGGCCGAATGGGTGGGGGAGTTCCGGCGCTTCTGGGACGAGAGTTTCGAGCGACTCGATGAATATCTGGCGGAATTGCAAAAGGAGAACAAGACCAATGACAACCAAGGGAGAAACCGCGATGGCGAAAACTGAGTACGTGATCGAACCCGGAAAGCAGGAGCTCTTCATCACGCGCGTGTTCGACGCGCCACGCGAGCTCGTGTGGAAGGTGTTCACGGATCCGAAGCTGGTCGCGCAGTGGTTCGGTCCGCGAAAGTACAAGACGACAGTAGAAAAGATGGAAGCAAGGCCGGGCGGACTGTGGCGGATGATCCAGCGGGACGAGAGCGGAAACGAGTTTGCGTTTCGGGGCGTGCATCACGATGTGGTTGCGCCGGAGCGGATCGTCGCGACGTTCGAGTTCGAAGGCGTGCCTGGTCACGTCCTGCTGCAAACCGTCGAGTTCGAAGCGCTGGGCGTGCAGACCAAGATGGTGGAGCAGTTGCTCTACCAGTCGGTAGCCGACCGCGACGGAATGGTGGGCGCCGGAATGCGGGAAGGCTCCGACGAGTCGATGGACCAGGTGGCCGACCTGCTCGAAAAGATGAAGGCCGGCAGGGCCTGACGAACGTCGTGGGCATGACCGTGGATGAATTTGTGGCCAGCAAGGTGCAGCCCGAATTCCGACCGGTCGTCGCCGCCATCCGGAAGGTGATGAAGGAGAGCGCTCCTGACGCGCAAGAGGTGATCAGCTATGGGATCCCGATGTACGGCCTGAAGAGGCCGCTGGCCTGGATCAACCCAAGCAAGACCGGGATCACCTTCGGCTTCCGTCAGGGCGCCTCCTTCACGGACCGGTACGGCCTGCTCCGAGGCACGGGAAAGCACGCGAAACACGTGAGGATGAGAAACCTGGGCGAGGTGAACAGTCCAGCTCTCAGGTACTACATCAAGCAGGCGCTGAAGCTCGACAAAGCCTGACGCCCCGGTTTCTAACTACTCCTGGTCACATCCGCCGCGAGCGGGGCTTGAGTCGGCGCAGGCGCCCGGGCAGACCGCGCGATCGTCGTGGCCTCCCTGGTCAGCAGCAGCGTCACTCCGAAGATCAGGACCGCGTTCACGACGTGCAGAGCCGCGATTCCCCGCTGCGGAGCGAACGCCAGGGTCGCCTGGATGAACATCAACACGAAGAGTCCGAAGTTGATGCCCGTGGTTCGCCAAGGCACCCTTGCCGCGAAGGCGAGCGGAATCCCCAGCAGGATGGCTATCCCGATGAGGTCGCCCAACGCGCAATGCGGGTCGAACGGCGGAATTCCGGCGAAGGCGAACACTCCCCAACCGGCCAGAAAGAACTGAACCACGAGCGCGGCAGAGATGACCCAGAACAATCCCGCGTAGATCCAGCGCATGTAGCGGACCATCGCATCACCCTCCCCAGAACGCGTTCCGGAAGCCGGAAATGTGCGCTAGTTTAGCCCTCGAGCTGCCAGCCTAGGGGTCCGAATGCAGGCGGGCGCGGCGCAAATCCACTCGCTCGCCGCGCATCGGGATCCCTTCTGCCAGCAGGAGCGCCCGCTGCCGCCTGCCCTTCGCGAGGCTTCCATCGGCGCGGACGACACGATGCCATGGCAGGTCGTCGTGGATGGTGGCAAGGACGAGCCCGACCAAGCGAGGCGCCACGGGATCGATGTCGCCGTAGGTTCGTACAAACCCCGCCGGGATGGCGCGCACCCGGCGAACGATGCGCGCGGTGCGCTGCTCCGCACTCGCCGCATCCCGTCGAACCGTCGACGAGGCGGGCAAACGGCTCATTCCTACATCGTCGTACAGAAGAGATCGGAGGTGCCTGGTCTGGTGAAGGTGTCAACCAGCGTTTGAGGCATGTGGCGCCGGAGATGAACTATTACTTAGAAGATGCCAGCCAGCGAGTCACGACAGCCCACGGCGCAATTTCTAATCAGGGAACTCGGAAGAGGGACATGGCCTGACTTCGTGCGAATCATGGAGAAGCACAATGGTGTGTGGGGTGGCTGTTGGTGCGTCGCCTTCCACCTCCAGCCCGGTGAGTCGTACCGGACGGTTACCTCGCGCAGGGCATACAAAGAGAGACTCGTTCGAGCGAATCGGTCCCACGCGGCCCTCGTTTACGACGGAGAGGACATCGTTGGCTGGTGTCAGTTCGGACCACCTGCTGAGCTCCCGGGCCGGATGGCAGGATTCCGCAAGTTGGGCGAGGCTGCACCCGACTGGAGGATCACATGCTTCTTCGTCGACCGCGACCGGAGGAGGAAGGGAATCGCGGAAGCTGCGCTGGCAGGCGCACTTCGCATCATTGCCGCCAAAGGCGGCGGGACGGTCGATGGCTATCCAATCGCCACCCGCGGGAAACCTTACTCGAGCTCATTCTTGTCGAGTGGAACTGAATCAATGTTCGCCGAGGTCGGGTTCGGTCCGCTCGGTTCTCTGGGTACGAGCAAGAGGGTTATGAGAAAAGTGGTTCGCAGTCGATGATGTCATCCCCGCATCTGGAGGAGCCGGTCGTGGTCAGGGCATTGGGGGTCTAGGTCAGCAGCTCCTCAGGAAATGTCAGCGGGTGTCAGGGAGTGCCAAATGAGCCCGGACCTTTGACGCACAAGTGTCTCAGGCCGGTCTAGTCGCAGCTGTCCGCCCAACCCTTTGACCGCCGAGCAGCAGGGGCTCGGCCAATTCGAAAACAGTCCCGTCCGGCTTGAGGATCGGCTCGGGCGAGTACTGGACGACGTAGCTGCGCCGCGGGCGTG
>DATHDR010000165.1:0-2432 GCA_035318965.1 Verrucomicrobiia bacterium
CACGTCGACCTCGAACTCGATCCCACGCAGGCGTTGGGGCAGCTTTTCGCGGAGCTGGCCCGCGAACTGCTCTCGCGTGACGCTCAGAGCTCCGCTCGGGATGTCCCGCGCGTCGGTGTGGCCCTGGTAGATCAGCTTCCATTTGAGCTTGCGGGCCACCACATCGGCCCACGCCGCCCCGAGCTCGCGCTGCCGGGCATCGCCCTGGCCGAGGCCCCAGCGGCTGACCTCGGACAGCAGTGACCATTCGGTGAGCATCTGGTAGCGATCGAGCCGGGAGAGCGGGTTGCCACCAAGCAGGGTCTCGAGGGTCGGGCGGAACACCTCGCGCAGCTGAAGGTCGATCCGTCGCACCGTCCGATGGAAGTAGACCTGGTGGTACAGGTACAGCCTCGCGCTGAGGAACATGTAGAGGGCCTCGGCGGCGTGGCTGTGGAGCGTCAGGCCGCGCTCGGAGATGAACGAGTAGTGGATGATCCGCTGCACGTCGACCGGGCCCGCCGCGACGCCACATATATAAGAGTCGCGAGGGACGTAGTCCATGTTGTCGGCCGAGTAGGCGCCCACGAGAGCGGGCTTGAGGGCCGCCAGCCAGGCGGGCGGCTTGAAGCCGTCCAGGTCAGCAGGCGAGATCAGGTAAGCGACCCACTGAGGGTCGATCCGCTCGCCAGGCTCGAAGTCGGCGCTCGGAGAGGCCCCTAGCGATCCGATGGGGCCGGCAAGCTCGCCCGTGATCAGAGCCCGCCCGATGACCTCGTGGTCGATGCCCCACGTGTCCAGGTAGTTCTCGTCGAAGAAATGGCCGAAGGGACCGTGGCCCACGTCGTGAAGGAGGCCTGCCACTCGCATCGTCTCCTCGACGAGCGTCGGGGATGGCGTGCCCGCGCACGCTGCGCTCAGCGAGGGGTAGAGGTGACGGGTCCACTCGCCCGCCAGGTGCATGGCGCCCAGCGCGTGCTGGAAGCGCGAATGCTCAGCCGTGGCGAAGACCCACCAGGCGCTCTGCAGCTGGTGGATGCGGCGGAGCCGCTGCATCCACGCCGAGTCGACGAGATCTTGCTCGGATGCCTCTCCAGCCACCCCACCGGGCCCGCCCTTCGTGATGCGAAGGTATCGGTAGATGGGATCGCTCGACAGGTTGACTCGCGAATACTCGGCGGGGACCTCCGTCACCTGGCGATTATCGCGATGAACGGCGGGCTCAAGCGTGGCATCGACCTCTTTAACAGCGGCAGGTACTGGGACGCTCATGAGGCGTGGGAGCACGAGTGGATGTCAGACCGGAAGGGGCCAGACGCCGGTTTCTACAAGGGATTGATCCAGGTCGCGGCCGGCTGTCTTCACTACGGACGGGGCAATCGCCGCGGCGCCGTCAACAAGTGGCGCAGCGGCGCGGACTACCTCCGACCCTATTTACCCCGCCACCTCGGCGTGCGTCTGGCTCCGCTGGTCGAGTCGGTGGATGAGTTCCTGGCGGCCATGAAACCGCGCGAGTGGCCCGAGCTTACGATGCCCCGAATCGATCAGCTGTAAGACGAGCGTGGTCTCCAGGCCGGGTTCATCCCGGCCGGCCCCAAGGCTTGCACATTCAAAGTGCCACCAGCGTCGCCGAGGAGAGGAGGGGGTCCCGCGGGGGAGGACATCTGTCCTTCCCCGCGCTCTCAGCTGTAAGGCGGGAAACGTCGGCCGGCCGCGGATTCGATCAGGCCGCCGTGACCGAGGCGCAGAAGGTCTTTGGCGTCGGCGCGGCCGTACGCGAAGACAAAAGGCAGCAGCAGGTCCAGCGAGCTCGAGCGGCCGAACCCGGCGCATGAAGCGACACCGACGACCGCCGCCTCCTCGAGCCTTCCCAGCCACAACATGCTCCCCGGGTGCATGGGCGCACCGAGCTGGAGCACCAGGCCTCCAGCGCGAGTCAGCTCCGCATAAGCGGGGTCCAGAGGGTCGATGGCCGAGGCGCCGGCGAAAAGGACCAGCTGCGCGCCCAGTGCGGTCGCCTCCTCGTAGGCCGCGGCCACGGCTTCGCTCGTTCGCGCCACCTCGCGAACGCCCAACAGCTCAGCGCCATACCAACCGAGCTTGGCCGTGACCGCCTTGCGAAACAGCTCCCGGGCCTTCGGCTTCAACCGCTCTGTCGCCACGACGAATGTCTTGAGCGGACGGAACGCGAGCAGCTCGACCACGGGACCTTGTTCTCGGGTGATCTTCTCGGCGGCTTCGATGAGGCTGCCCGGGACCGCCACAGGCGTCACCTTGCAGCCGGCGACCTCCTCGCCCTCGGCCACCGCCTGGCCGTCCATCAGAGTAAAAACCGAGATGTGACCGAGCGAGTTGATCGCGTCGACCGCGACCGCCCGCACACGGACCAACCCTCGGTGCCGGGCGATCAGTCGAGCCTGGCTCTGCACCGGTTGCTGCGCCTCGAGGCCCGG
>DATHDR010000166.1:0-4115 GCA_035318965.1 Verrucomicrobiia bacterium
TGAAGCTGCGCATCGTCTTGCTGCTCGACGCGACCGCGATCGGTGTGATGATCCCGGCCGCGCACGGCCACCCACGCGTGGTCGCGGTGCTAGCGGTCCTGGTGGGCGGCACCCTCGCCGCGGGAGGCGCGCACGCCATCAACTGCTGGTTCGACCGCGACATCGACGCCGCGATGACCCGGACCAGCCGCCGGCCGCTGCCCGCCGGCCGGATACCGCCCTGGCATGCGCTCGTCATCGGCGTGGTCCTCAACGTGATCGCGTTCGCGGTCCTCTTGGCCGGCGCGAACTTGCTGGCGGCGGGCCTAGCGGTGGCGGGCACGCTGATCTACGTCTTCGTCTACACGATCTGGCTCAAGCGCTACACGCCGCAGAACATCGTGATCGGCGGCGCGGCCGGCGCGGTGCCGCCGCTGGTTGGCTGGGCGGCGGCCACAGGTCACCTGGATGTGACCGCGCTCGCGCTGTTCGGGGTCATCTTCTTCTGGACGCCTCCGCATTTCTGGGCGCTGGCCCAGATGATCAAGTCCGACTACGCGCGAGCGCAGATCCCGATGCTGCCGGTGGTAGGCGGCGACCGAACCGCGAAGCGGCAGAGCATCGTCTATGCCGCGCTGGCCGTGGCCGCGAGCGTGGTCCCGTTCTTCACCGGGTCGGCCGGCGTCATCTATTTGGCCGGTGCCGCCGTCCTTGGCATAGGCCTGCTGGGCATCACGGTGCTCGACCTGAAGGGGCGCCGGTGGACGAGACGCGTCTTCACCTACTCGATCACGTACATGGCTCTGCTCTTCACGCTCTTCGCCGTGTCTCCCTTCTTGCCCTAGATGGAGATTGTCCGGCTCCATCTCGCGCGCATCGGGGCGCTCAACGACATCCCGGTGCATGGCTTCGTGATCAAGCATCCGCAAGCGGGCGTGATCCTGGTCGACACCGGCGTCGGATGGCCGACCGAGCTGCTAAAGGAATGGAAGATCGTCAACCGTCACGCCGCGGATGTGCTGGCCGAGCACGACCTCAGCCCGGCCGACGTGCGCATCGTCATCAACAGCCACCTGCACTTTGACCACTGCGGCCAGAACGCGGTCTTCAAGCACGCGCCCTTCTACATCCAGCGGTCCGAGCTCGACCGCGCCAGGAGCGAGAAGTCCGATGTATCCGAGTGGTTCGACTTTGCGGGCGCGCGCTTCGAGCTGGTCGACGGGGACGCGCAGATCGCCGAAGGCGTGCGCGTCGTGGCGACACCTGGTCACACCGTCGGTCACCAGAGCGTCATCGTCGACACGCCCGACGGCGGGGCGGTCATGATCGGCGATGCGGCTTACACGGCCGACATCTACCAACAATCCGATAATGCGGACCTGTCGAAGTGGCGCGGCCAGTTCAGCGACCGCGTCGCATGGTCGGATTCTCTGCACAGGCTGCACGGCATGCAGCCGCACTCTGTGCACTTCTGTCACGACACCAAGGTCGTGTCGCGTTGAGCTTCGGCCCGCTCGTCAGCGCCGATTGGCTGCGGGGGCATCTGCACGACCCGGACGTGAGGGTGATCGACTTCCGCTGGTATCTCCTCAATCGAAACGGCAACGACGAGTACGCCCGCGGCCATCTTCCCGGCGCGGTGTTCGTCGACCTCGAGGCGGTGACCGGGAAACAGGACTCGAACGCACGCGGCCGCCATCCGCTGCCGTCGGCAGCCCAGTTCGAATCCGAGATGCGAAAAGCTGGCGTGAACGACAAGGCGATGGTGGTCATCTATGACGACGCCGGCGGATCGATCGCGGCGAGACTGTGGTTCCTGCTCGGCTGGTTCGGCCATGGCGCGCAGGCGGTGCTCGACGGAGGTATCCAGGCATGGGGAGGGCCGCTGGAGACCTCCGTCACGACGCACGCGGCGGGTTCCTTTCAATCGAGGAAACCGGATCGCGCGCGCATCGTCGACTTCGACGACGTTTGCCGGCTGGACGGCGTGACAGTCCTCGACGCGCGCGCGGGAGAGAGGTATCGCGGCGAGAAGGAGCCGGTCGACCCCAAGGCGGGTCACATCCCTGGCGCGCTCAGCGCGCCGTGGATGGACAATCTCGGCCCGGACGGACGCTTCAAGTCGCCGGCGGAGCTGCGCCAACGTTTCGCGGCCCTGGGGGCGGACGATGGCGTGGTCGTCTACTGCGGTTCGGGCGTCAACGCGACCCACCACCTGCTCGCGATGGACGTGGCGGGGCTACGCCACGGCCGCCTCTATGCGGGCTCGTGGAGCGACTGGTCGCAACGCGACGCGCCGGTGGCCACCGGCAAAGATCCAGGGTAAGGTTTTAGGATTTCTGGCGTGATCCTCAAAGGCAAGAAGATCCTGATCGCGGGCATGTCAGACCGGCGAAGCATCGGTTACGCGATTGCAGTCGAGGCGCAAAAAGAGGGAGCGGAGCTGATCCTCACGAGCTTCGGCCGGATGATGAGCATCACGCAGATGACGGCGAAAAAGCTCAATCCGGTACCGGAAATCCTCGAGATGGACGTGCAAAAGCCATCAGACATAGCGGCTGCCGCGAAAGCCATTGGTGAGCGCTGGGACAGGTTGGATGGAATCGTGCATTCGGTGGCGTTTGCTCCGGCGGATGCGCTCGGCGGAAACTTCCTGAACACACCCTGGGAAAGCGTCGCAACCGCGCTGCAGGTGAGCGCATTTTCGTTCAAAGAGCTGGCGGCCGGCTTTCTTCCTTTGATGAAAGAACACGGCGGTTCACTGGTCACGCTTGATTTCGACAACTCGACACAGGCGTGGCCGAAGTACGACTGGATGGGCGTTTCAAAAGCAGCCCTGGAATCGGTCACGCGTTACCTCGCGCGCGATCTGGGTCGCTACAAGATTCGTGTCAACGCGATCTGTGCCGGGCCGCTGGCGACGCTTGCCGCAAGCGGCATTCCAGGATTCAAAGACTTCGAAGAGGTGTGGGAAAAGCGTGCGCCTCTTGGCTGGATCTTGCAGGATAAATCGCCCGTCGGGAGGGCGGCGTGCGCCCTCCTTTCCGACTATCTGGACATGACGACAGGCGAGCTTCTGCACGTCGACGGCGGCTACCACGCGATGGGGACTGAGCTGCCTCCCGTCTAAGGGGTTTTTCGACTGACACCAGATGTTGTGCCCAACCCCGGACAAGGGCCCAACATCATGCTAGGCTCTCCAAAATTCTCCTTTGGAGGGATGCAGTTTGCGGGAGTGCCTGGTGATCTATGTGGACGCCGCTCTCGACAAGAACGGCCGGGCCGGATGTGGCCTGGCCGTTTTTGTCAGGGGCCGCGCGGTGTATACGGAATCGTTCGGCTTTTCGCACTTGGGAGGGTCGGCTCAGCTCGAGGCGCACGTGTGCGCGGGCGCCCTCGATCTCGCCGCCGCGCGCTGGCCTTATCACCGCGTCATCGTGCGCACGGACTGCGCACCGGTCGTCCGCAGTCGGATGCCGTCCAGCGACAGCTTTCGCATCGCAGTTCATGAAGTTCGGGAGCGATGCAGGCGTGGCTGGCGCGTCGTTCGTTATGTAAGTCGCAAAGCGAATCCTGCACACGAACTTGCACGCGAAGGACTCAAGAGTCTTTCGAGACAACAGGTGCTTGTGGCCGCGTAAGCTAGGTTCTCACGGCCAGCTTCTTCACGCAGGAGTCGCCATGTCACCAGACGACACAGCGCAAGGTTCGGACGCCCCCGTTCGTCGCCGTCGGGGCCGAAAGCCTGGCGCGGGAAGCACAACTCCTACCGGACGACCGCGTCGCAAGCGACTTGGTGGTCCTGAGCTCACACAGCAGTTGAACCAGATGGTCGCCGAGCTCATCAAAGAGAATCGCAAACTGAAGCGTCAGGTCGTCAAGCTGACCGAGCGCGGATCGAAAGTGGCGAGCAGCACCGTGGATCGGACCCTGCGCACCATCCAGCGCCGCGTGCAAAAAGCGCTGACCGCGCCGGTGAAGAGGCGGCGCAGAAAGTCCGCGACTGCAGCAACTCCACGAAAGCGAGTCGTAGCGCGAAGGCGGCGAAAGGCGACCTAGCGCTGCTGGTAGCTCGGGTTCCCGGGGGCCGCAGCAGCGGCCTGCATCGACCGCGCCGTTCGATAGGCGTCGACGAT
>DATHDR010000167.1:0-2737 GCA_035318965.1 Verrucomicrobiia bacterium
CGAACCGAACCAGGTGCTCCGCTGTGTGCCCGTTCCGGTCGGCCCGCTGTTGAAGACGCGGCCCTGGGGATCGATCGCGATGTCAGGTTCGCCGTTGGTGTGGATCGGGTCGACGATGGTCGGAGTCTCGAAAGCTATCGAGTTCGAAGACGCACCGCTCAGAGGAAGAGGCGTCAGCGCGATGGAGCCGGCGGCGAGCGCTGTCAGCGCATAGATCGCGACACGAGAACGGACCATGACCATACCCCCCTCACGACGCCGGCGTGCCAGGCCGGCGCTAACGGCCTAAGTCGTGGCTAAGGAAATATCACTCCTGGGGGGTTGGGGTCATCCCTCAATTGAGGTAGACGAATTAGCCGCCCATGCGAGGCCAGAGCTAGTGGCCTGGGTGTCCGGACCTCCGCGCGACGTGGGTCAGCTCCTCGATCGCCTGCCGCGCCAGCTTCAGCGCGCGGGCGTAGGCGGCCTTGGTCGGCGGCCTCGAGCGTCCCCTGAGCGATGCATCGATGAACCGCTTGGCCTGCTCCGATGGATCCTTCGCCATCGTCATCCTCCCTTCAACTCCGACCAGAACCGATCGATGATCAATTCCGCGAACCACTCCGACCAGTATTTCTGCTTCAACTTCTTTTTCGCGAGGTAGTTGCGGAACTCAGGAGTCACCTCCAGCTCGGCGATCAGCAACGGCACCACGTCGTCAGGACGGATCTCCTTGATGAAGCCGTGAGTCGCAGTGTACGAGTGCTTCGCCTTCGCCTTCCACGCCGCCGCGTCGTCATGGAGCAGCGACGTCAGGCTCGCGTCTTTCAAGTCCTGGAGCTTCTTCTGCGTCAGCGCCACGGCTAAAAGCCCCACGAACTCAGAGGCTTCGCCGTGAGTTCGCGGGGACCCCTGATCATTGCCAGAGGACCATGCGCGTCGTCCAGCCCGCGGCCAGGAAGACGGTGACCAGCTGCAGGACGAAGAGTCCGACTGCCCAGCCGTAAAGCGCGCTCGGCCCGCCAAGGACGAGCCACACCAGGCAGACCGTGACCGTGATGAGGCTGAAGCCGAAGGCGCCGAGCAGCACGCCGCCGGTCGTGCGGAACGGCCTGACCACCTGCGTAGGCACGGCGCCGGAATAGGACTGGTACGAGGCGATGATCACGCCGAGGAAGACGAGCACGAAGCCGGCGAGCGCAGCCGACGAGCCGAGAAGGGCGAGGACCACGTCTTTGGGCTCGATCACCGCCCGACAAGAATAAATAGAGGGGCGGGTCCAGCCCACGCCCCTCCCCCTCCCGGACTGTGCAGTTCAGCAGGTGGCCGGCGGCTGGTGAAAGTACGAGAACGGGTTCAGTTCCCCCATGAACGTGTAGCGACCGGCGGTCGAATCGCTCTGCGTCGGCTGGGAGTCGTGGTTTGGAGCCGTGCGCATGAACCACGACAGGAAGGCTTCGTCCTGCGGATGGTAGGTCCCGTCAGTGAAGGCATTCTGGTCGTAGGTATTGACGCCGGAGGAGAACCCGATGTTTACGGTCGGGTCGCCTGTTTCCAGCAGGTTGTTGCACCCATACTGCGGCGCGGCCGGCGACAGCCAGCTCGCGACAGTGTTGGTGCCGAACGGGTCATCGGCCCACTCGGCGATCTCGTGGCTGAGACCGCTGATGTCCTGCTTCGCCCAGTTACCGGCTGGCCTGAAAAAGCCGGCGGTCATCCAGGAAGCCCAGACAAAAGTCTGGAGACTTTGCCTGCCGTCGCTGCCATTGCCTTCGGCGGTGGTGTCAGTCGCGCCATGTGCGCCGAAGACACAGCAGTGGGTCGGGATGTGATCCATGTAAAGCATCACGTCATTGGTGATGAAGATGGCCAGGCGGTGCGGCTGCAGGTAGTGCAGTGAGGCGTTCAGGGCCTCGACCCGGGGCGGGAACCACGTTTCATCGACGGCGGCGATGGCGATGGCTCTCGGGCTGATGAGCACAGTTCCGTATGCCGCCGGGACGTCGATCGTAACCGGGCGGCGAACGGTCGGCGTCAGGTAGAGGTGATAATCCGAGCCCACTTTGTTGAACTGTGATCGCATGGTGGCGTCCAGCAGCTGAACGTCTACGTTGCCGGCGGAAAGCGCGCCACCGGATCCCCTCCCACCTGCACTGGTACTGGCGGCACTCGTGATTGAATAGTCGCCGGTCTGGAAGAGGGGCGAGGCAAGCACCGCCGGTATGACGTCAGAGCCGTTGAAGGCCCTGCCGCCGACCGTCACGTTGATCGGGACGATGTCGACGTCGATGCTGGCGGCGCCATTGCTGGCCGGGTCTACCCCAACCATGCTGTAGCTGTAGGTCACACCGTCTGCCGGGTTGGTGGTCTCGCCGGTCCAGTGCTGGATGGTGCGCGCCCCGACATGCGGCCCCTCCCCGTGGAACCGCTCGGACGTCGGATTCAGGGTCGATTCGTCGACCGGGGTAGGGGGCTTGTCGGCAGCGACGCCGCCTGAAGTGAGCACAAGCGCGCTGGCGGCCGCCGTCAGAGCGGCAAAGGCAGAACGAAACGGCCGATACGGCATACGAAGCTGCACCCTCTTCAATTCCCTTCCAACGGCGACCCCCTTACCAAAGGGGGGTTCCGGAATAGTAGAGCGCGCCTGAACGGTCTTCACAAATTAACGCGAAATTCCTAAAAAAAGGAGAGGCCGGGTCGCCCGGGCCTCCCCAGGTTGCGTTTTAGCTGCTTGTAGCCGAGATGAATCACGGGCCCG
>DATHDR010000168.1:0-5514 GCA_035318965.1 Verrucomicrobiia bacterium
CGGAGCGCTGCGAGCCGTCCTGGTGCACGAGTCGAAAGCGCCTGGTCCGGCCCGCCTGGCGGAGCTTGCCACCACGGCGCGGCGGGTCACGCCGCTTGCGGAGCAGGACCTGGTGGCCGAAACCTCCCGCGCTCTGCGCGAAGAATGGCTTGAGGGCCTGCCGCCGGAACTGCGCCACGTTCAGCGCGCCGACGGGGCAGGCCTTTCAGTCGCTGTCATCGACTACGGCGTCAAGACCAACATCCTGCGCTCGCTGCGCGAGCGCGGCTGTCGAGTGGTCGTGTTGCCCCACACTGCCACCTGGTCGGACGTCGCGGCGACCAGCGCGGACGGGTTGGTCCTCTCGAACGGGCCCGGAGACCCGGCCGTGCTGGAAGGGCCGGTGGAGCTGGCGCGACGGGCACTCGGGGAGATCCCGACGTTCGGGATCTGTCTCGGCCATCAGATCCTCGGCCGCGCCGCCGGCGCGAGCACGTCCCGCCTGCCCTTCGGTCACCACGGCGCCAATCACCCGGTCAAGGACCTCGAGACCGGGCGCGTGCACATCACGAGCCAGAACCACGAGTTCCAGGTCGACGCCGATTCCATCCCCGCCGGTGACTTCTTCGTCTCGCAGCGCAACCTGAACGACGGGTCGGTGGAAGGGCTGGGCCACCGGAGCCTGCCGGTGTTCAGCGTCCAGTATCACCCCGAAGGCTGCCCGGGACCACAGGACAATCAGCACCTGTACGACCGCTTCGTCGAGATGGTTCGCGACCGGCGGCCGGTGATGAGGGCTGTCGGAGGAGCGACGCAGGCGCCGAAGCCAAAGAAGGTCCTTATCCTCGGCTCGGGACCGATCGTGATCGGGCAGGCGGCCGAGTTCGACTACGCCGGGACGCAGGCCTGCAAAGCGCTGCGCGAAGAGGGGATCACGACGGTGCTCGTGAACTCCAACCCCGCGACGATCATGACCGACGAGGACGTCGCCGATCGCGTGTACCTCGAGCCGCTGACGGTCGACGCCGTCGAGCGGGTGATCGCGCGGGAGCGCCCTGACGCGCTGCTGCCGACGCTCGGAGGCCAGACCGGCCTGAACCTTGCCACCGAGCTTGCGGCCGCCGGAGTGCTCGACCGGTATCAGGTCCGCCTGCTCGGCGCGGGCATCGACACGATCCGCAAGGCGGAGGATCGGCAGGCCTTCAAGGAAATGCTCCAGGAGATCGGAGAGCCGGTGCCGGTCTCTCGCGTGTGCGAGTCGATCGAGGAGGTCCGCGAGTTTGCCGCCGCGGCAGGCCTCCCGCTGGTCGTCCGGCCGGCGTACACGCTCGGCGGCACAGGCGGCGGCTTCGTCACCAACGACTCGGACCTCGATCGCATAGCCGTCGGCGGCCTGGACGCCTCACCGATTCACCAGGTGCTCATCGAGCGCTCGCTGTGGGGATGGAAGGAGATCGAGTACGAGGTGGTGCGTGACGCAGCAGACACCTGCATCACCGTCTGCAACATGGAGAACCTCGACCCGATGGGGGTCCATACCGGTGACTCCATCGTGGTGGCGCCCGCCCAAACGCTGAGCGATCGCGACCACCAGATGCTTCGCTCGTCGGCGATCCGCATCATCCGCGCGTTGGGCATCGAGGGCGGGTGCAACGTTCAGTTCGCACTCGATCCGAGGAGCTCGGCTTACTTCGTGATCGAGGTCAATCCACGTGTGAGCCGGTCATCGGCGCTCGCTTCGAAGGCAACGGGATATCCGATCGCCCGCGTCGCGGCCAAGGTCGCGGTCGGGAGGCGCCTGGAGGAGATTCGCAACGAGGTCACGGGCCGCACGTTCGCTGCGTTCGAGCCGGCCCTGGACTACTGCGTCGTCAAGATCCCGCGCTGGCCTTATGACAAGTTTCCCGCCGGCGATCGGCGGCTCGGCACCCAGATGGCCTCCACCGGCGAGGTGATGGCGATCGAGCGGACTTTCGAGGCGGCCCTGGTCAAGGCGATGCGATCGCTGGAGCAGAAACCGCCTGCCACGTGGGAGCTGGGCAGCGAGACCATCGATCAGCCCAACGACAGGCGCCTCTTCGCGCTGCTGAACGCCCTGCGCAATGGTGCGACTCCCGAGTCGCTCGCCGAGCGCACCGGCATAGATCGCTGGTTCATCGACCGGCTGGCGAACATCACCCGGCTGGAGGTGGAGGGCGACGTGCGCGAGCTGAGGCGCGCCGGCTTCTCTGACGCGATGATCGGCGCGCTGCGCGGCGAAAAGGTGGACAGCTCCGCACCAACCTACAAGCTGGTGGACACATGCGCGGCCGAGTTCGAGGCGGCCACGCCTTACTACTACTCTTGCTGGGAGGAGGAGACCGAAAGCGCCGTCGTTGATGCGCGCAGCGCTCTCGTCATCGGGTCCGGGCCGATTCGAATCGGACAGGGAATCGAATTCGACTACTGCTCGGTCCACGCGGCGTGGTCGCTCCGCGAGGCGGGGGTGCGCGCAGTGCTGGTGAACTCCAACCCGGAGACGGTCTCGACAGACTTCGACACCTCCGACCGCCTGTACTTCGATCCCCTCGACCTGGACGGGGCCCTGCACGTCGCGCAAGTCGAGCATGTCGCCGGCGCGCTCGTGCAGTTCGGCGGCCAAACCGCGATCAATCTCGCCGAGCCTCTAAGCCAGCACGGTGTGACGATCATGGGCTCGAGCGTCGAGGCGATCGACCTGGCCGAAGACCGGCGCGCCTTCGCCGGCGCGCTTGACGCCATCGGGATTCCACAGCCTGTGGGCGGCACCACAACCACGGTGGAGGAAGCGGTGGCAATCGCAGAGCGCGCCGGCTACCCGGTACTGGTCAGGCCGTCATACGTGCTCGGCGGCCGGGCGATGGAGATCGTGCGCAATCGCGAGGAGCTCCGGCGCTACATGGTGTGGGCGATCGGCGCGATGCCAAGAGGCATGGTGCTGGTCGACAAGTACCTGCAGGGGACCGAGGTCGAGGTTGACGCCATCACCGACGGCGAGACCGTCGTCATCCCGGGAGTCATGCAGCATGTGGAGCGCGCCGGTGTGCACTCGGGCGATTCGTATGCGGTGTACACCGCCCAGGGCCTGGAAGCGGCCGAGCTCGACCACGTGATCGACTACACGGTGAAGATCGCCCGCCACCTCCGGCTGCGTGGTCTGGTGAACGTGCAGTTCGTGGTGCACCGCGGCCACGTGTACGTGCTCGAGGTGAATCCCCGCGCGTCGCGCACCGTCCCCTTCCTGTCGAAGGTCACGGGCGTGCCGATGGTGAAGCTCGCTACGCGCGTCATGCTCGGTGAGAAGCTCGGGGACATGGGCTGGTCCACCGGCCTTGTCCCACCCAAGGACCTGGTCGCAGTGAAAGCCCCCGTCTTCTCGATGAACAAGCTGCCCGCGGTCGACTCGTATCTCGGCCCGGAGATGAAGTCCACGGGCGAGGCGATCGGCATCGCCAAGACGCTGAACGAGGCGTTGCGGAAAGCCTTCGCAGCCTCTGGCATGCACATCGAGCGAGGTGGCTCTGCGCTCCTCACCATCGCCGACGCCGACAAGCCGGAGCTCCTTCCCATCGTCTCCCGGCTGGTCCAGCTGGGGTGGTCGATGGTGGCGACCGAGGGAACGGCGAAGGCGCTCCGGCACGCAGGCTTCTCACCGCGGGTGGTGGCGAAGATCGGCGAGGAAGGACCGACCGTGCTCGATGTCATCACCCAGGGCCAGGTCAACCTCGTCATCAACACCATGTCGAACATCTACGCCGAGCCGGGCGAAGCGGGCGGGCCGGTCTTCAAGGACGGCTTTGAGATCCGGCGCGCGGCCGTCGAGCGGCGCATTCCGTGCCTGACGTCTCTCGACACGGCCACGGCCCTCCTCGAATCCGCGGTGGCCGCCTCGCGCGAGATGGAGGTTCGCACCATCGACGAATGGAGGGCAGGTGTTCCTGCTTGAAAGCGCCCTAACAGGCAAACGCCAGGTCGCTCGCGACATGCTCGTCATCTCAATCGATGCTCCTCAGATCGCTGCGTCGGTGCGAGCGGGCCAGTTCGTCAACCTTGGCTGGTCGCCCGGACCCCTGCTGCGGCGCCCGTTCTCCGTCTACCGCACCGATGGCGACCGCATCGAGATCGTCCTGAAGGCGGTCGGGGAAGGAACCTTCCAGCTGCTCGCCATGAGCGAGGGCGACCACTTGAGCTGCCTGGGCCCGCTGGGGCGCGGATTCGACCTGTCCGCCGGCCCGAAAAGCGCTGTCCTGATCAGCGGAGGACTCGGCGTGGCGCCGATGCCACTCGCCGCCAAAGAGGCGACGGCGCTGGGCATGCGCGTGACCTGGGTCCACGGCGCCCGCAATAGCGAGGAGCTGTGCTCTGAATCCGATGGACACGAAGTCATCTGGGCGACCGACGATGGCTCGAAAGGCTTCACCGGCACCGCGGTCGCAGCCGCCCCCGACGCCGACCTCGTGCTGGCCTGCGGGCCGAACCGAATGCTGTCGGCCGTCGCCGATCGCTGGCCGGGTGCGCAGGTTGCGGTGGAGACCTACATGGGGTGCGGCACCGGCGTCTGCCTCGGCTGCGCTGTGCCCCTCACGCGCGGCGGCTTTGACCGGGCCTGTAAGGAGGGTCCGGTTTACCGTGCGGCGGACATCGACTGGTCGTCCTTGCCATCCCATCTGAATTACGCGGTCACCGCGTGAGCGTCGACCTGGCGGTTTCGATCGGTGCCGTAAAGCTGCGCGGACCTGTGCTCGCTGCATCTGGAACTTTTGGTTACGGGACGGAGGTCCCTCTGCTCGAGCGGAGGGCGCTTGGGGCAATGGTGTCGAAGGGCATCTTCATGCGGCCGCGCGATGGCACGCCCCCTCCGCGCATTGTCGAGACCCCGAGCGGGATGCTCAACGCGATCGGGCTGCAGGGGCCCGGAGTCGAGGCTCTCATCCGCGACTACGCCCCGAAGTGGGCGGAATGGGATTTCCCGGTCTTCGTGAATATCAACGGTGAGTCCGCGGCCGAGTATGGAGAGCTCACCGCCCGGCTCGATGGCGTGCCCGGCGTGGCCGGGTTTGAGATCAACATCTCATGTCCCAACGTCGAGCAGGGCGGGCTCTACTTCGGCAACGACCCGCGTGCGGCCGCTGCGGTGACGGAAGCCGTGCGCAAGCGGACGAATCTCCCGGTCTGGGTGAAGCTCACCCCGATGGTCAGCGACATCGGCGTCATCGCGCGTGCGGTCGAGGCAGCGGGCGCCGACGCGCTGTGCGCGATCAACACCTTCGTCGGCATGTCGATCGACCTGAACGCCTACAACCCGCGGCTCAGCTTCCGGACCGGGGGACTCTCCGGCCCGGCGATCAGGCCCCTCGCGGTGCATCTAGCGCACCAGGCGGCGCGCGCAGTCGGGATCCCCGTCATCGGCATCGGTGGCATTGCGCGGGCTGAGGACGCGCTCGAGTTCATGGTTGCCGGCTGCGCCGCGGTCCAGGTCGGCACCGCGACGTTCGCCAACCCTCGTGCCATCGCCGA
>DATHDR010000169.1:0-2154 GCA_035318965.1 Verrucomicrobiia bacterium
TCTCGTCGAAGACACTGCGTCAACGCACCTCCACCAGGAGTCTGATCCCGGTCCGCTCCTGCCCATCGAGTGTCAAGTCGATGAAGGAAGGGACGCATATCAAGTCGAGGCCGACAGGCGCAACGTAGCCGCGCGAGATAGCGATCGCCTTGATGGCCTGGTTGACGGCGCCGGCCCCGATGGCATGAACATCGACACGCTGCTGACTCCGGATGACTCCGGCGATTGCCCCGGCGACCGAGACCGGCTTGGAGGCGGCGGCAACTTTGAGCACCTCGCAACGCGCCCTGCCCTCGCCCGTCATTGGTTGGAAAACCTCGTCAACTACATTCTCGGTCGATGCGCGGGATCGGAGTGGACCGTGGGACGCTGGAGTATAGCCAGGGGGCAGCCAGTTTAAGCCGGAGCGCCGTTCAGAGGTGGGGAATCTTCTGAAGCCGTCTCCTCTCGACGCGGCCCGGCGTGGAACGTGATGCCGCCCTCAGGACTGCCGTCGATCACCACCGTATCCCCGCGTGAGATCCGGCCCCGGAGCAGCTCTTCGGAGAGCTGATCCTCGATTCGGCTCGTGATCACACGCCGCAGCGGGCGAGCGCCGTACATCCGGTCGAAACCTTCCTTAGCAAGAAGGTCCTTGGCGGCGTCGGTGACCTCGATCGTTATCCGCAGCTCGATCAGATGCTTGCCCAGCCGATCGAGTTGTAGGTCGACGATCTGCCGGATCTGCCCAGTGGTCAGACTTTTGAAGACCACCACGGCGTCGACTCGATTGAGAAACTCAGGGCGGAACATTCGCTTCAATTCCTCGTCGATCTTCTCTTTCGTGTTCTTGTGGCGCCGCTCGACCTCATCGGACTCGTCCACGACCGCGGGCTGGAATCCGAGCGCGGTGCCGGCCTGGTTGACGTCGCGGATGCCCAGGTTGGAGGTCATGATGATGACGGTGTTCGCGAAGTTGACCACCTTGCCTTTCGCATCGCTGAGCCGGCCGTCCTCGAGAATCTGCAGCAGCATGTTGAAGACCTCGGGATGCGCCTTCTCGATCTCGTCGAAGAGGATCACAGAGTAAGGCCGGCGGCGCACCGCCTCCGTCAGCTGGCCGCCTTCGTTGTAGCCAACGTAGCCCGGAGGTGAGCCGACCAGTCTTGCGGTGGTGTGGCGCTCCATGAACTCCGACATGTCGAGCTTGATCAGCGCGTCCTCGGAACCGAACATGTACTCCGCGAGCGCGCGCGCCAGCTCGGTCTTGCCGACGCCTGTGGGTCCCAGGAAGATGAAGGAGCCGATCGGCCTTCTGGGATCTTTGAGCCCCGCGCGGGCGCGGCGCACGGCCTGCGAGACGGTGACGATCGCCTCGTCTTGACCGACCATCCGCATGTGTAGTTCGTCTTCCATGCGCAGCAGCCGCGCAGTCTCTTCCTCAACCAGCCGTGAGACCGGAACGCCGGTCCACGACGCGACGATCTGCGCGATATCCTCCTCGCCCACCTCGGGTACGGTCTCGCTCAGCTTGTAACGCCAGGCGGACTCTTTCTTCGCGTACGTCTCTCTGAGCTTGTTCGCATTGTCACCTAGCGCGGCCGCGGTCTCGTAGTCCAGGTGCGCGTTCGCGTCCTCCTTCTCGGCTAGCAGCTTCTTAATCTCCTTCTGGAGCTCCTTGAGCTCGTCGGGGGTCGTGGTCAGCTTCATGCGCACGCGGGCTGACCCCTCGTCGATGAGGTCGATCGCCTTGTCGGGGAAGGCCCGGTCGGCGACGTAACGGTCGCCCATGACGGCCGCTGCCCGGATGGCGGCGTCGGTGATGTTGACCCGGTGGTGCTTCTCGTAGAGCGACTTGACGCCCTGCAGGATGGCGATCGTCTCCAGCATGGAGGGCTGGTCGACGAAGACGGGCTGGAAACGCCGCTCCAAAGCGGCGTCCTTCTCGATGTACTTGCGGTACTCGTTGAGCGTGGTCGCCCCGATGCACTGGATCTCGCCCCGGGCGAGAGCCGGCTTCAGGATGTTGGCGGCATCGATCGCGCCCTCGGCGGCCCCGGCACCGACCAGAGTGTGAAGTTCGTCGATGAAAAGGACGACTTCACGGGACGAGCGGATCTCGTCGAGGATCCTCTTCAGGCGCTCCTCGAACTCACCGCGGTACTTGGTGCCAGC
>DATHDR010000170.1:0-3908 GCA_035318965.1 Verrucomicrobiia bacterium
CCGGTCGACCATCTCCACCTGGCCGGCGTCGGCGTCGCGGGGACCGACATTCAAGCGGAGGGGCACTCCCTTCAGCTCCCAGTGCGCGTACTTGTCACCCGGCCTCTCGTCTCGCCAATCGACGCGATAGCGGATGCCGGCCGCTTTGAGCTCGCGCGCCCAACCGCCGATGAAGGCCTCGACCTTGGCTCGTCCATCGGCGTCGCGATAGATGGGAACGACGACCACCTGGATCGGCGCCACGCGAGGAGGGACGACCAGACCCGAGTCATCTCCGTGCGCCATGACCAGCGCGCCGACCAGGCGCGTGCTGATGCCCCACGATGTCGAGTAGCAGAGCTCCTTCTCGTTGTCCTTGTTTGAAAACGAGATGTCGTAGGCGCGAGCGAAGTTCTGGCCGAAGTAGTGGGACGTGCCCATCTGCAGGGCGAGCCCGTCGCGCATCAGTCCCTCGAGCGTCAACGTGTGGACGGCTCCGGCGAAGGTCTCCGCCGGCGATTTCTTGCCGGCCAGAACCGGGACCGCCAGCCAGTCCTCGGCGATCGAGCGGTAGTAGCCGAGGATGAGCTCGACCTCGTCCATCGCCTCCTGCGCGGAAGCGTGGAATGTGTGCCCTTCCTGCCACCAGAACTCGCGCGAGCGAAGGAACAATCGCGAACGCATCTCCCATCGCACGACGCTGTTCCACTGGTTGGTCAGCTTGGGCAGGTCGCGATGGCTCTGGATGTAACGCCTGATGAGGTGGCCGACGATCGTCTCTGAAGTCGGCCGAACCGCGAGTGGCTCCTCGAGCTCCCCCATTCCGGCCCCGGCCCTGGTCACCCAGGCGACCTCGGGACCGAAGCCCTCGATGTGCTCAGCTTCCTTGACCAGGAGCTCCTTGGGGATGAGCAGCGGGAAGGCCCAGTTCTCGTGCCCGCTGTCCTTGATCATGTCGTCGAAGGCGCGAGTGATCGCCTCCCACATCGCCCAGCCGTAGGGGCGTACGACCATCATCCCTTTGACTCCCGACCAGTCGGCCATCTCCGCCTTGCGGACGACGTCGGTGTACCAGCGGTCGAAGTCGTCGGACATCTTGGTGATGTCCTTCACGAAATCCTGCTGCTCCTCCACGATCTCCTTCATGCGCAAAGCTCCCAGATCTTGATCAGTTGATTCACGACTCGATCAGCGCCCGCGGACGGCCGCGGGCTAGCGCGGGAGCGGAGAAAGCCCCACGAAATCAGAGGCTTCGCCGTGATTTCGCGGGGGCCCCTCGTCTGCCGCGATCGCGTCGATCTCGGCCAGCAGCACGGGCAACAGCTCTTCCTGTGGCACGGTCCGGTAAAGCTTACCTTTCTTGAAAATCACGCCCTTGCCCCGGCCGCCCGTGACGCCGATGTCGGCGTGGCGCGCCTCCGCGGGACCATTTACGACGCAGCCCATGACAGCAATGGTGATCGGCACCTTGAGCCTGGCGATGTGCGCCTCGACCGCTTTCACCGTCGGCACCATGTCGTACTCGAGGCGGCCGCAGGTCGGGCACGCGACCAGCGTCGCGCTCTCGTTGCGGAAAGCCAGCGTCTTCAGGATCTCGTGCGCGACGCGAACCTCCTCGCGCGGATCAGAGGTGGCCAGCGAGACCCGGATGGTGTCGCCGATGCCCTCGCCCAGCAGGATGCCAAGCCCCACCGCGCTGCGGATGCTCCCTGCCTCAACTGGGCCGGACTCGGTGACTCCAAGGTGTATCGGGTAAGCGCGTATGGCCGCGAACTTGCGATTCGCCATCACGTTGGTCCAGACGTCGGTCGACTTCAGCGAAACCTTGATGAATCCCGGCCCGTAGTCGAGATCTTCGAGGATCTTGCAGTGGCCAAGCGCGACCTCGACCATGCGGTCTGCGGTCTGCTCGCGGTTGTCCCGGTCGATCGCGTGCTCCTCGCGCATGCTCTTGTGCACCTCTTCGGGCAGCGATCCGGCGTTGACCCCGATGCGAAACGGGATCTGACGCTCCTTCGCGGCGTTGACCACCTTGATCACCTTATCGCGGTCCGGAATGTTGCCTGGGTTGAGGCGAAGGCAGTGGACACCTGCCTGGATCGCCATCAGCGCCAGGGTGTGGTCGTAGTGGATGTCGGCGATCACCGGAAGCGGCGAACCCTTGACGATCTCCTTTAGCGCCTCCGCCGCCTCGTGGTCCGGGACCGCGGGCCGCACGATCTCGCAGCCGGCCTCTTTGAGCTCGTGGATCTGGCGCAGGGTCGCCTTGACGTCGCGCGTGTCCGTCTTGGTCATGGTTTGAACAGCAATGGGCGCAGCGCCACCGATGACGACGCCGCCCACATTGACCGGGATGGACTTCCGCCGGGTGACCATCAGCGAACCCCGGGGAACTGTCCCGTCATGATCCGCTGGATGTCGAGGAAGCTGATCACAGCGGCGAGGGCAAGGAGCGCGACGAGTCCCCAACGCTGGAAGTTCAGCTCCGTCGTGCGGTCGAACGGCCGCCGGCGCAGCCACTCGATGATCACCACGACGATGCGGCCGCCATCAAGTGCAAGCAGCGGCAGCAGGTTCGTGAACCCAAGCGCGACCGACAGCAGCGCGACCAGGAAGATGTAGGTCGGCGGGCCCTGGCTCACGGCCTGCCCCGCGATGTCGGCGATGCCGATCGGCCCGGTCAGACCTTGCGGCCCGAGCAGGCCGCCCGCGATGTCGCCGGTGATCAGCTGCCAGAGGCCGTGGACGATCCCGCCCACCGCGACGAATGGGAAGGTGACGCCATCCATCACAGCCGTCTGGACGCTGATCAGCTTCATCGCCACGCTCACACCGATGCGACAGTTCTGCAGCTGCGCATCGCAGGTCGGCGTGACCACATATGTGAACGGCCGGCCGTCGGAGTGGACGCCCGTCAGGGTGAGCGGAGCGCCAGGTGCGTCCTTCTCCTCGCTCTGGATCAGACCCGGGCTCGTGAAAGGCTTGCCGTTGACCGCACGGATGCTGTCGCCCGGCTGCATCCCGGCAGCAGCGACGGGCGAGCCGGCCAGGACCCGAAAGACCTTGCCGGGATCTGTGTTGACCTGCGTCAGCCCGAATCCCCCGATCAGCAGCATCGCGACGAGGAAGTTGGCTGCCGGCCCGCCGGCCAGGATCACGATCCGCTCCCAGGCGGGCTTGGAGTGGAACCCACCGGGCCCCTCGAAATCACCCGCCTCCATGCCGCCCATCCGGACGTAGCCGAGGATTGGCAGCGCCCTCACCGCGTAAAGCGTTCCGTTCCGTGCAAACGACCACAGCTTGGGCCCGGCGCCGATCGAGAACTCGATCACCCGGACCTTGAAGAGCTTGGCGAAAAGGAAGTGCCCCGCTTCGTGCGGCGCGATCAGCAGCAGGAACATGCCGCCGATGCCGACCACGTAGAGGAGGCCGGTGAGCACCTGGTTCATTTGGCCCTAAGCCTACCGGAGGTGTCTTTCACGTACTCCCTTGCCCAACGGTCCGCCTCGAGGATGTCTTGCAACGTGTCCCCGCCACCCGGGAAGGCGCCAAGAGCTCGCTCGACCGTGCGCACGATGCCGCTGAAGGGGATCTCGCGAGCCAGGAAGGCGGTCACAGCCTCCTCGTTGGCGGCGTTCAGCACAGCGGGTCGCCCGTGGCCGGCAGCGGCCGCTTCGCGGGCGAGGCTGACGCTTGGAAACCGGTCCTCGTCCAACGCGTGGAACTCGAGGCCGCTCAACTCTTCGAGGCGGGTTGGGGGCACGGCGTCCGGGAGCCGATCCGGGTAGCAAAGGGCGATCGAGATCGGCAGCCGCATGTCCGGGCGCCCGAGCTGAGCCTTGAGCGAACCGTCGACGAACTCGACCACGGAGTGAACCACGCTCTGCGGATGGACCACGACCGTGACCTGTTCCAGGGGGATGCCGAAG
>DATHDR010000171.1:0-13124 GCA_035318965.1 Verrucomicrobiia bacterium
GCGTTTGGCCGTGAGCCCATCGACCAAGGACGAGGTTTTTTCGGAAGAACGCTGGCTCCGCATCGAGTGGGACCCTGAGCATCGGTGCGTTTACGCGGAATGGAAAGCGTTCGCCAACAGCGGTGAATTTCGAGCGAGCACGACGAAGATCCTCGACGCGATCCGAGCGAGAAGCGCGGATTCGTTGGTGAGCGACAACCGCAGGCTTGAAGGGGTCGCAGACCAAGATCAACTCTGGCTGCGTGACACCTGGGTTCCGCTGGCGGTGGCTTCAGGCCTCAAGCGCATTGCAGTGGTGGTACCACATCACGGCCTGGGCAAGATCGCGAGCGAAGAGATACTTGGACGCATCGAAATGGCAGTCTTCGCCACGCGCACCTTCACGACTGTGTCCGAGGCGACGGAGTGGGCGTCCGGAACCTGAACCCGGGCGCGGCGTTCTAGCTCGCGACTCCTCCAATCCTGAACGCGTTCCGGACCAGGCGCTTGACCGCCGGGCGCTCGACGTCGGCCGGTGAGCGCAGCGTGATAAACCGCGAGTCCTTTCCGCTGCCCTGAAGCAGGCCGCTCCCGTCGTCGAGCTCGCGGCCGCGGTAGAAGAACAGAGTCGAGTGGTCCGCGAATGTTCCGACACCGACGACGTTGCTCCCATCGACCGCGTAGCGAGCAAGCTTCCACATCGCTGATTTCGAGCGTGGAGGCTGGCTGCGATACGCGATCTCCTCTGCCTTGGGTGCGACCGCCTTCACCATCCTGATCGCGGCCTTCCCGGTCGGACGCGTGGCCGCAGGAATCTTGTTCAGCTGATCGAAGAGCGAGACCTGGGCGGCAGTCGCCATCGACCCGATTCTAGGAGCCTCGCGCTCCTACGCTTCACGCCTGCACCAGCCATGTGCTGGAGAAGTGGCCCGGTCCGAATTCGTCGGCCTGGCGCCAGATCACCAAACCGGAGGAGCGTCTTGCGACGGCTCTGCGCGATCTCTACGCCTTTTACAGGACGGCCGGTCCAGGGCTCGCCGTCATTCAGCGAGATTCATCCCTGCTTCGGCCAGGGCTGATTCCCAGGCCCGGCCGAGCAGACCTGATGCGTGACCTGAACAACGTTTTGGTTGATGGACGGCGAGCTCAGGGCCGCAGACGCCATCTCATACGCGGCGCCATCACCCATGCGACGTCGGTCGCGACCTGGCATTCGCTTGTCGTGCAACAAAAGCTCAGCGCCGAGGAAGCCGTCAGGTTGCTGGCGGCAATGGTGGTCGATGCCGCTCGGGCTAAGCGTGCTTCCGGTGGCGCGGCGCGCGCGGGCGGGCGGTGACGACGGGATCGGTCAGGTAGCGCTGGACGGCCGGTCCCAGCCAGCCGGCGACGACTTCCGGACTTGCGCTTGCCAGCGGCTCGAGCTTGACCACGTAGCGCAGCATGGCCATCCCGATGAGCGTGCTTGCGGCGAGGGTGGCGCGCAGCTGCGGTTGATCGACCTCTAGCGCCCGGGCCAGGCGGCCGAGGACCTCGCGGGTGACGAACTCACGAAGGAGAGCGGCTGCGTCCTCGCTGGCAACCACCGAACGGATCAGCGCCAAAAGCGGGCGCCCCGCCGGCGAGTCCCAGGTCTCCAGGAAGAAGCGGACCAGCCGCTCGCCCAGTCCATCGAGCCCTGGGGCCAGCAGGCGAGGGATGAAGTCCGCGGGGTCGACCGGAAAGTCGACGGCGGCGCGAAAGACGCCCTCCTTCGACCCGAAATAGTGGAGGACGAGAGCCGGGTCGACGGCCGCGTCGGCGGCAATACCGCGGACGGTCCCGGCTTCGTAGCCGACCGTGGCGAAATGGGCGCGGGCGGCGGCCAGTATCTTTTCCCCCGTCCCCCCCGCTCCCGGCCGCCTCCCAGTGCGCGGCATCGGTGTTATCGCGCCGCCACGCGCGGCCGCCTGAGAATTGAGACGAGCTCTCCCAGCAACATGAGCACGAGACCACCGACGAGCCATCCCGACAGGACCAGAAGGGGGTTGGTGAGCCCCGCGCCGTCGAAATACAGGGCGCCGCGCAGGGCGCTGTACAGCTGTCCGGCCGGCATCCACGGCGCCAGGGAGCGGTAGAAGTCCGGGAGCAGCTGGCTGCCGACTGGCCCTCCGGATGTCACGAGGTCCAGCAGCACGACCACCAAAGCGGCAAGGCCGAGGCCAGGAGGTCCGAGCAGGCGTGCGCAGCCGGCCACAACCGTTCCCACCGAAAGGGCGGCGAGCATCACGAAGCCCACGGCGGTCCAGAATCCGGAGCCATAGTCACCGGCGATCCACTCGGCGGTCCCCATCGCTGCAAGCCCACCCAGGACCGCGAACGCAACCGCCACGATCAACCGCGGTCCAAATCCCGCATCGCTCGCGATGCCGAAAAGAAGAGCCTGAGCCACCAGGGCGGAGACGATGATCGCAACCACCACAAAGAAAAGGACCAGACCGTGGGCGTCGCCGGCGGCAAACGGGTGAACCACCTCGACCTCAAGCGTCACGCCCTGCGCTTTGAAGACGTTCGTCAAGGCGGCCGTGATCACTCCTGTGGCGGCATCGCCTGCCGCTCCCGCCACGATCAGACGAGGGGGGCCGCCCAGAACCAGAACGCCGTCCACCGTGCGTGAGTCGAGCGCCGCCCTTGCTTCCGCTTCGGACCCATACGCAGTGAACTGGAAAGCGCCCGGCGCGTTGGTGCCGAAGGCGGTCGAGATCTGCTGCACCGCCGGGGTCGGTCCGACCAGGCCAACCGGGATGTCGTGGGGCCGCGGATCTCGAATCGCCGTGCCAATCAGGCCAAGCAGAGCGATCAAGAGCAGCAGCGCTCCGATCACCGGCGGACCGAGCATTTCCATCCGTGCGCGCGCGCCCGAGTGGGCAGTGCTTGCCTTCAGTGCCCCTGCGTTTTCCATCTTTCCGCCTCCATCCAACTAATTCAACTTGTGTTGAATTCTACAGGCGTTGAATTGTGGGAGTCAAGCGGGCAGTGGCGGCTCCTCAAATGGCCTGAGGGTGTTCGTGCCTGGCAGCAGCGAAGTATCGGTGGACCCGCAACACGATGCGGCGGCTAGCATTGCGGAGCCTCGATGGGCGGCCTTTACCCGGAGATCGAGCCCTACGACAGGGGGATGCTGGACGTGGGCGACGGCAACCTCGTCTACTGGGAGGTCTGCGGTAACCCAGCAGGCAAGCCCGCTGTCATGCTCCACGGCGGACCAGGCTCGGGATGTGTTCCAGGCTGGCGCCGCTACTTCGACCCTGCCGCATACCGCGTCGTGCTGTTCGATCAGCGCGGCTGCGGGCGGAGCACTCCCCACGCAAGCGATCCCACAGTCGACCTAGCTTCGAACACCACGGAACATCTCATTGCGGACATCGAGCGTCTTCGTGAGCGCCTGGGAATCGAAAGCTGGCTGGTCGCGGGTGGATCGTGGGGCTCCACGCTTGCCCTCGCGTACGCGCAGCGCTACCCCGCGCGCATTTGCGAGATGGTCCTGTTCAGCGTCGTGACCACCTCGAAACGTGAGGTGACCTGGCTGACCCGCGACGTGGGCCGGTACTTCCCAGCCGACTGGGCCAGGTTTCGCAACGGCGTTCCCACGGCCGAACGCGACGGCGACCTGGTCGCCGCCTACTACCGCTTGCTACGCGATGCGGATTCAGCGGTGCGCGACAAGGCCGCACGCGACTGGTGCCGGTGGGAGGATGCGCACGTGGCCGTGCGGTCCGATCACCGGCCTGACCCGCGTTACGACGACCCACGCTTTCGCATGGCCTTCGCGCGGCTCGTCACGCATTACTGGCACCATGCGGCTTTCCTAGAGGACGGCGCGCTCATACGTGATGCCGGCGGGTTGTCCGGGATAACCGGAATCCTCATCCACGGCCGGATGGACGTCAGCTCACCACTCGACATTCCGTGGCAGCTGAGCCAGGCGTGGCCCGGCAGCGAGCTCATCGCTATCGATGACGCGGGGCATGGCGCAGGCCAGCCCGGCATGCGCGAGGCGATCCTATCCGCGATCGACCGCTTCGCGGTCTCGCCGCGAACCAGGTCTTAGGTCTACTTCATCAGCGCGGGCGCCGGTTCGTAGGTGGACGGAAGCGGCGTTCCGACCTGATCAGATTCCACCTCAACTATCTCGGGCATGAGTGGCCCGAGCACGCCGAGAAGCTCGTCCTGCTCACCCTTGCCGACCTTGAAGTGGTTGAGCGTCGCCACCAGGTCTTCGACCAGTGCGCCGAACTCGCCGGTTGTGACCTTCATCCCCGCGTGCGCTTCCTTCATGCTGCGGCCGGTGTATTTGCACGGTCCGCCGGTGGCCTCGCAAACCTGGTCGATGAGCATCTTCGTCAGCCGGCCAAGATCCGACTTGGCGAACTTCTGATTGATCCGTGCGTCACCCGCAACACGGTCTCTGAAGTCGTGGACTACCGCGGTGATCGCGTCAATCCCACCAAGGCGTTCGTAAAGCGAACCTGCCATGTTCCCCTCTCCTCCCTTATTCACGCCGGACCTTGCGAGCAGCAACCTGCCCCAAAAACATGACATTAAGCGCACGGCTGAGAATGTCAACTCGACTTCGGCTGATAAATAAACCGACCGTCGGTCTGCTATAGTCTCGGCATGGCTCGGACCGCGAATGCGACCCTTCGGACGGTCCGCCGGGAGGCGTTCCTGGACGTGGCCCAGCGCCTGATCCAGACCAAGGGTTATGAGGCGATGAGCATCCAGGATGTGCTCAACGAGCTGGAGGCATCGAAAGGGGCCTTCTACCACTATTTCGATTCGAAGCAGGCGCTGCTGGAGGCGGTGATCGACCGTTTCGCCGACGCCACGATGGCGTCCATCACCCCCATCCTGGAAGATCCGGACCTGCCGTCCCTTCGCAAGCTCGAGCGCGCCCTGGCCGGCATCGCCCGAGCCAAGGCCGAACGCAAAGACCTGGTGCTCGCGGTCCTGGAGGTCTGGAACTCAGACAGCAATGCGATCGTCCGCGAGAAGCTCCGCCGCATGGCGGTCAGCCGCCTGGGTCCCCTCCTCTCCACCGTCATCAGGCAGGGGATTGACGAGGGAATGATCACGGCGGGGTCACCGGACGAGACGGCGACCGTCCTCACCTCGTTGATGCTGGGCTACCAGCAGCTGGCCGCGGATTACATGATCGCCCGCCAGGCGGGCACTGTGAGCTTTGAAGAGGTGCAGCGATCGATCGCTGCATTCAACGACGCGTTCGAAAGGATTCTCGGGGTTCCAAAAGGGTCGCTCACCCTGATCGAAGAGTCGACCCTGCATTTCTGGTTTGGCTAACAGAGGAGACAAATGGCAGTGATCATCGAGGTGGAAGGACTCACCAAGAGCTACGGCAGCAAGCGTGGCATCGCCGACATCTCATTCCAGGTCGAGGAGGGCGAGGTGTTCGGGTTTCTGGGCCCGAACGGCGCGGGTAAGACGACGACGATCAGGGTCCTGATGGCGCTGATCCGCGCCGACGCAGGCGCCGCGAAGATTGCGGGCCTCGAATGCTGGAAGCAATCGGTGGAGATCAAGCGCATCGTCGGGTATATGCCCGGCGAGCCCGCGCTCGATCCCAACCTGACGGGTGGGCAGATCCTCGAATACTTCACGCACCTTCGCGGAGGCGTCGATCAGCCTTACCTCAAACAGCTGATCCAGCGCTTCGACCTCGACACCAGCCGCAAGTTTCGCCAGTACTCGACTGGGAACAAGCGCAAGGTCGTTTTGATCCAGGCGTTCATGCACCGCCCACGCGTGCTGATTCTTGACGAGCCGACAAGCGGTCTCGATCCGCTCAACCAGCAGGAGTTCGATCGACTGGTGAAGGAGGCTCGCGATGAAGGACGCACCGTGTTCCTGTCGTCACATGTCCTGAGCGAGGTCGAGAAGACCTGCACCAGGGTCGGCATCATCCGCGACGGCAGCCTGGTGCGTATCGGGGGCGTGTCCGAGATGAGTGCAATCAAGCGCTACGAGATCACGATCACGTTCGCCGATGCAGTCCCCGTCGAAACGTTCAAGGCACTGGACGGCGTGCTTGAGGTCGAGTCATTGGACCACGGCCGTGGCGTGCGCCTCGCGATGCAGGGCCCCGCGGATGCGGTGGTCAAAGCGGCGGCGCTCTATCCGGTTGTTTCGCTGACCAGCCATGAGCCAAGCCTCGAGGACATCTTCCTGCGCTACTACGAAGGCGACGGCGTGGTGGCGAAGGAGCCTCAGGGTGTGGCTTAGCAGCGTCTTTCTCAAGACCTTGCGCGACTACCGGGTCGCGATCCTTGGCTGGGGCGTTGGAATGGGACTTGTGGTCATCTCGCCGATGGCAAGCGTGGCCGCGCTGGTCACGACGCCGCAGGCGCGCGAGCAGCTGATCAGCCTGGCCGCAACATTCGCCTGGAACGCGGACCCCATCGCCGTCGACACCATCGGTGGCTATGCGACGTTCAAGATCGGCATCTTCATGTTCCTGATCGCCATCTGGCCGCTCCTGGCGGGCAGTCGGATGCTGCGTGGCGAGGAGGACCGCGGCTCCCTCGACGTGCTGCTGTCACTTCCGCGTCCCAGGCTGAATGTGGCGCTGGAGAAGGTGGCGGCAATGTGGGCAGCGCTTTTCGTCATGGGCCTCCTCATCGGTCTCCTCGCATTCGCGGGTGGCAAGAAGTTCGGCGGCGATTTCGGCCTCGGCGATGCACTACTTTTCGGCTTGAACCTTGCGTTGATCTGCGCGGTGTTCGGCAGCCTGGCGCTTTTGATCTCCCAGTTCACTCAGGAACGTGGCCCCGCAGCGGGCTGGACCGCGGGCCTGCTCCTCATCTTCATCGTGCTGGACATGGTCCATCGCGTGGTTCCCAACAGCGCGTGGATCTCCCGCCTCTCCCCCATCTACTACTACAACCTGAGCAAACCGCTGATCCCGAGCTACGGCGCCAATGCAGGGGCGATGGTCACTCTGCTAGTGCTGGCCGCGATCCTCGGCGGGGTCGCGATATGGCTCTTCGTGCACCGCGACGTCGGAGACACCGTCGCGCTACCGCGGTGGTTCCGGCTGCCGGAGCGCCGAGCGAGCCGGGCCCTGCCGGTAGGAGACTGGTCGCTGCGTTCGGTCTACGCGCGCAGCATGGGGATGATCGCGATGCCGACGCTCTGGTGGACGCTGGGCATCGCAGGATTCGCGGGCTGGATGGTTTATGTAGTCCAGCTGATCGAATCGAGGCTGTCCGGCTTGCTGTCCGGCTCGCCGACAATGGCGAACCTGATCAAGAATCTCGGCGGAGCCGACGTCAGCGTCAACGCCGGCTTCCTGAGCGCGATGTTCTTCTTCCTGCCCCTAATGCTGATGGCGTTCGCGGTCACCCAGGTCAACCGGTGGTCCGCCGATGAAGGCGATGGCAGGCTGGAGCTCGTCCTCGCGGCGCCGCAATCACGCATGTCGGTGCTTCTCGGCCGCTTCGCCGCGCTCGGCACCGCCACCGTCGCGATCGCCGTGATCACTCTGCTCGTGTCGGCTGGAGCCGCGGCTTCGGCAGGGTTGAACCTCGATACAGGCAACCTCGCCGCGGCGACGCTCGGCATGATTCCGTTCGGCCTGCTGATCGCCGCCATCGGCTACCTGGCGTCAGGCTGGCTCCGCACGGCTGCCGACACCGGGCTCCTGAGCTTCGTGCTGGCGGCCTGGTTCTTCATCAGCTTCATCGGACCGGAGCTGAAGCTGCCGGATGCGACGCTTCGGCTGTCCGCCTTCTACTACTACGGCACACCGCTGCTACACGGCCTTCAGGTGACGTCGGTGTTAGGTGTCCTCGCTGTCAGCGCATTGGCGCTTGGGCTCGGCGCTCTTCGGTTTTCCCGCAAAGACATCGGCGTGTAGGGGTCGGCCCGCGCAGAGCTGACCTGGCCCGTCGCACAATGATTCTCAAAGGTTGTCTTTCGTTTAGGCAATGGACAACGTCACCCTTGCACGGGCCACGATGGGAACTTCGCTTGGGTTCCACATCGTTTTCGCGGTGCTCGGCGTCGGGATGCCGCTCCTCATGTCGGCGGCGGAGGGCCTTGCCCTGTGGCGACACGATGAAGCCTGGATGGCGCTCGCGCGCCGGTGGTCCAAGACGTTTGGGATTCTCTTCGCGGTCGGCGCTGTGTCGGGCACTGTCTTGTCCTTCGAGCTCGGCCTTCTCTGGCCTCGGTTCATGGCGTTTTCGGGCGGCATCTTCGGCCTGCCGTTTTCCGCTGAAGGATTTGCCTTTTTCATAGAGGCGATCTTCCTGGGGCTGTACCTATACGGTTGGAACCGCCTCAGCCCGGTCAAACACTGGCTGACGTCGATACCGATCGCGCTCAGCGGGGCTGCTAGCTCCGTGTTCGTGGTCATGACCAACGCATGGATGAACACTCCGGCGGGATTTCGTCTGGGTCCTGACGGCCAGCTCGCGCAGGTCGATCCACTCGCGGCCGCCCTCAATCCGTCGACCGCCACCGAGGATCCCCACATGTTGGTCTCGGCCTACGTGGTCACCGGCTTCCTGGTCGCCGCCGTTTATGCGGCGGGCCTGCTGCGAGGAAGAAACGACATCTTCCACCGACGCGGACTTACCGCAGGCATGGTGATGGCAGCGGTCGCGATCGTCCTGGCCGGGATCACCGGCGATTCCAGCGCACGATTCATTTACGAGGCCCAGCCCGCGAAGTTCGCGGCCATGGAGGGCATCTACCAAACGCAGCGCGGAGCTCCCATCCATCTCGGCGGGATCCCAGTTGACTCTGAGCACCGCGTCCTGTTCGCGATCGAGATCCCGAAAGCGCTCAGCTTCCTGGCCACATTCGATCCAAACGCCGAGGTCCGCGGCCTGGACTCCTTTCCCGCCGCAGACCGCCCCAACCCAGTTCTCGTACATCTCTCTTTCGACGGCATGGTCGGCCTCGGCCTCTTCATTGGACTGATGGCCGCCGCGTTCTGGTTGCTGGCCATCCGGCGCCGGACCCTGCCGAGGGGACGCCTCCTCCTGATGGGCTTGGTTGCGGCAGGTCCCGCGAGCGTGCTCGCGATGGAAGCTGGCTGGTTCGTCACCGAGTTCGGGCGGCAGCCCTGGATCGTCTACGGAATCATGCGCACCTCAGAGGCTGCGACCAGCGCGCCGGCCCTCGGCCCGATGTTCGCGATCTTCATCGCCATCTACGCCGGTCTGGCCCTCACCACCGCTCGGCTGTTGCTGATGCTGGCCGCACGAAATCGCAACGCCGTCGCGTGAGTACCGCCGAGGTCGTCGCCGGCATCTTGTGGCTCGCGCTCACCGCGTACGCGGTGCTGGCAGGGGCTGACTTCGGCGGCGGCGTCTGGGACCTATTCGCCAGCGGGCCGCGTGCCGATGAGCAGCGCAGCGCGGTCGCCGAGGCGATGGGCCCGGTCTGGGAGGCGAATCACGTGTGGCTGATCTTCATGATCACCGGGCTCTTCACCGCCTTCCCGGTCACGTTCGGGGTGTTGGCCCTTGCTCTGTACATTCCCTTCACGATCGCGCTGGTGGGAATCGTGCTTCGAGGCGCGTCCTTCGCGTTTCGGGCGCATGGGCAGGAGGCGGTCGGGCCGACGTCCTCCTGGGGCGTGATCTTCGGCGTCGCGAGCATCGTCACACCGTTCTTCCTGGGCACCTCGGCAGCCGCTGTCTCGTCGGGTTCGATTCACGCTCCAGGCGGGCAGATTGTCAGTGGTTTTTTCGATGGGTGGACCACGCCGCTGGCCGTCGTGATCGGACTGTTTGCGCTTTCGATCTGCGCGTATCTCGCCGCGACCTACCTCATGGTCG
Source organism: Verrucomicrobiia bacterium (assembly GCA_035318965.1). Classification (GTDB taxonomy): domain Bacteria; phylum Chloroflexota; class Dormibacteria; order Dormibacterales; family Dormibacteraceae; genus Palsa-870. The sequence continues at coordinate 9,822 of DATHDR010000171.1, forward strand.
AGAACGAAGACCGGCCGGCGTTGCTCGCCGACTTCCGGCGTCGAGCCATCGCAGCAGCGCTCGTGTCGGGTGTCCTAGCGCTGCTCGCCGTCGCGATCTCGTTTTTCGAAGGCTCCCGCCTGCTCCAGTCGTTGACCGGCCGGGGACTCCCACTATTCGTGCTGGCATTGCTCAACGGCCCGCTGGCGCTGTGGGCGGTCTGGCGTTCGCGTCCGCGAATCGCCCGGGTCGCGGTCATTGCTCAGGTGGTGTTCGTGCTGTGGGCCTGGGCGGTCGGGCAATGGCCGTACCTGGTCCCGCCCGACCTCCCGATCTCCGCGACTGCCGCACCGTCGGCCACGCTGACGGGGATGCTCATCGTCATCGCCATCGGCGGGCTCTTCCTTTTACCGTCCCTATGGCTTCTGTTTCGCGTCTTCAAGGCGCGCAATCCGCAGGCCCGCGCTTAGGCGGACTTCCGCCTATTTGGCGATACCGGGGCCTAATACAGGCAGCAATGCGCCCGCTCGCGCAAACGTGCAGATTCGGATGTGTGAGCGACGTCAGGAAGGAGTTGCGGTGGGCAACCCGAGAGAGGAAGCGGCCGCGAGCAATCGATCGTCGTAGGACACCACTGCTGCCAGATCATCTCCGAGGCTTGCAGCAGCAGCGAGATGGATCGAGTCCAACGATCGGAGTTCCGTTGGATCGAGGTCCACGGCCCGGTCGAGGAGGGCGTCGTCGAGTCGAATGAGATGGACGCCGGCCAACAGCTTCCGGGCTTCCGGAATCAAGCGCGGGACGCCCGCGCGCCGCACGACTCGCACGAGCTCGACCCTAAGCAGCGCTGCCGACGCACGCTCAGGCCGCCGACGCAGCCAGGTGCGCAATGCTGGCGACTCCCGCTCAGTCATCAGGAGCTTCAGTGCCGCTGAGGTGTCGAGGTAAGCAACCTCAGCGCTCATCTGCCCTCATGTCAGCCAGGATCTTCGACAAAACTGGCTTCCTAGAGATCCGCGGAATCGGCTTGACGTCGAGCAGATCTCCGGTTGCGCCGCTCGCTCGTCCCTCGGCCACAAGCTGTTCAAGCCTGCTCGCCTCATGCATGGGCACGATCCGTGCGACGGGTCGACCTCGGTCGGTCACCTCAACGACCTCGCCCGCCGCGACGCGACGCAGCACCGCAGATGCGCTCTGACGAAGCTCCCTCACTCCGACCCTTTTCATGTAGCACATTGTAGCACATGAAGGAATTGCGGAGAAAGTAATGCCGGATTCGAGGTCAGACTAGAGCCAGCTGGGCGCGTGTGTGGGCGGTTCGCGACGGCTACGCCTGGGTTGCCCGCTTCGACTCGCGCGACAACCCTGTCTGGCAACCAATGGAGCATCTATAGACCGGCGGCCAGCCCAACTTAGAGCAACTTAGACCGATTCCGATCGATGTGCTGATCATCACCCCCGGTTTGTGACGCGGATCACATTGGTGACTGCCTGTCGACCCGAAGCTGGTGCCGGTCTCGCAATCGCGAGGCCCTCAAGTCAGCCCGGAATTCAGGAGGTCACATCGAGATGAGGATCGGACTCGCTGTTGCGGCGATCGCAGCGCTGATATCGGTAACGCCGGCCCAGGCCGCGCAGGGCACGCAAGGTTGGCTGCACGCCACCGCCGGCCAAGGTCAAGGAAGGGTTCTGGTTGCGCCCACGGCACAGGAACATGGCGAGTTCTATGCCCAGGGCGAGGTAGAAGTCGAGGGTGCTCCTGCCGACACCGCGATGATCGTGGCGCGCGCCTTGTACACACCAGGATGCTCGAGCATCACCGCCCAATGGGCGCCGGTCACGACTCTGCAGACCGGCCACGGAGGCGCGGGGGCGGCCCACTTCGTCCGCGACACGCCACTCCTGTCCGGCGTCACGTTTTACGTCATCTTCAGGGTCAGCGGCGGAGGCACGGTGCTCGAGAGCGATTGCATCACGGTGCTCGTCAAGTAACGACCATTTCCGGTGGGGCAGCTGCATCAGGCTGCCCCACCGGCCTCGCTCTCGACAAGGACCTTCAGGTGTCCCAGCTCGCGAGTGGCCTCACTCCCATTCATGAAGACAAACTCGACAACTCGACCGACCAGCCGTAGGCCCTTGGGCCAGTGCGTCTCAGCCCGAAGCTGAAGCCTCGTGCCACCGTTCTCGGGTAGGAGATTCGTGATCAGGTCGAACGAGAGCCCAAGGGGGGCGCTGGTTCGAGATGCGTGAAGAGACGGACGCACCGCCTCGGTGACCGTCGTGCGCGAGGCTCCGGGACCGCGACGCACGGTGTAGGTCGCACCGATTTCATGGCCTTGTCCGCTGACCTCCTCCACCTTGGGGTCGCCAGTTTGCCATTCAGGGATTCGTTCGAGATTCGTGTAGATATCCCACACGAGGCCGGGTGGGGCGCCAATCCAGATCGAGTATTGAACCGTCCCCATGGGAGGTTAATGATTACGCTCCAGCCTGTTCATTTCGCTATCAGCGCAATCGGATCAGGAGCTGCTCGACCGACAGTTGGAATGCCGCGTTGGGCCTAGATCGCGGTACGGCCGCCGTCGACAGCGACGATCGCGCCGGTCATATAGCTCGCGCGTGGCGAAGCAAGGAATCCGACCACCTCTGCGATCTCCTCGGGGTCCGCAGCGCGGTCAAGCAGAGTGGTCTTCCCTAGCGTTTCGGTCCGATCGGGTGCCGCGCCCCCGGTGAACACCGGGCCGGCCGCGACGGCATTCACCCGAACGCCGTTGTGGCTAAACTCCGCGGCCCACGACCGCGTCATCGACACGAGAGCGGCCTTGGAAGCGCCGTAGGCGGCGCCCCCTGCGAGCCCAATCTGGCCGGCCATGCTGCTGATGTTGATGATGGTGCCCTTGCCCCTGGACGCCATGCCCGGCGCGAGTGCGGCGACAAGCAAGAAAGGTGCCCGCACATTGCTGGCAAAGAGCGCATCAAACTTCTCGACTTCGAGGCTTGCTGTGGCGCCGAACACGGAAAACCCGGCGTTGTTGACGAGGATGTCAACGTCGCCGGCGTCTTCTGCCAGGCGTCGAACCTCGGTTGGATCGCTGAGATTGGCTGCGAAAAAGCGCGCCCGACCGCCGCTCGCCTCGATTGCTTTCACAGTCTCGACGCCCCGGGCGGCGTCGCGGCCGTGGACGATTACCTCGGCGCCGTCGCGGGCGAGCTGCATGGCGATCGCGCGGCCAATGCCGGACGTGGCGCCTGTCACGAGCGCTTTCTGGCCTTCGAGGTTGCGCCGGGCGGAGGACATTGCTTTGTCTTTCCTGACTGTGGTAC
>DATHDR010000172.1:0-5069 GCA_035318965.1 Verrucomicrobiia bacterium
GCGTGGTCGACTTACCGCACCCGGTCGGGCCCACGACCGAGCAGAACTCGCCCGGCTGAACGGCCATGTCGAGGTCCCGCAGAGCGGTGAAGACTTCGCCGGAAGGGGTCAGGAATCGCTTCGTCACGCCGCGAAGCTCGATGGCGGTAGGCACTTTCCCGACTCTGGCCGACGTCCGGGCGGGGCGCAATCCATGCGGTCGTTGTGGCCGTTTTGGTCGTTTTGGTCGTCGCGCCGCGACGGTGGGACGGGCTAGGATCACGAGGGAATCTCCCGTTGAAGACTCGGCTCCCGCTCGCCTACCAGATCCTGGTTTTCCAGGTCGCCATCATTCTGCTGTCCGCACTGATGGGGGTCGGCGCCGCCGTGTGGCAGGCGAGCCAGGGCCTCGACCGGCAGTACGAGCAGCGCTCGCTCGCCATTGCCCAGTCAGTTGCGTCAAACAGCGCCGTCCAGGACGCCTTGCTCAACGGCGATCCAGGCGGCCTCATCCAGAAGACCGCGGAGCAGATTCGCACCTCCACCGGGGCGACCTACGTGGTCGTCACCGACCGCGACGGCATCCGCTACTCGCATACGAACCCGGCCATGATCGGCAAGCCCGTTGACGAGAACCCGGCGACGGTCCTGGCCGGCAACACGTGGGTGGGCGTTCAGCGCGGCACGCTGGGCATCTCCGCGCGAGGCAAAGCGCCCATCTTTTACCAGGGCAACGTGATCGGCATGGTCTCGGTCGGCTTCCTCGAAGCCACCGTCTTCAACCAGCTGCTCACCGAGCTGCCCGGGTTCGCTGTGACGCTGCTGCTCGCTCTTGGTCTGGGCGTGGGGGGATCTATGCTGCTGGCGTCGCGCCTCAAGCGCCAGACCTTTGGCCTCGAGCCGTACGAGATCGCCGGCCTTCTCGAAGAACGCGAGGCGAGCCTTCAGGGAATCCACGAAGGCGCGATCGCCACCGATCGAGACGGCACGATCACTCTGGCCAACGACGAGGCTCGCCGTCTGCTCGTGCTGCCGTCCGACTGCGTCGGCCGCAAGGTCTCGCAGGTGCTTCCGCAAGGGCGCCTGCTGAAGTTTCTCTCCGGGGGCTTGAATGATGAGGACGAGGTGCTGCTCGCAGGTGACCGCGTGCTGGTGGCGAGCCGGCGGGCGATTCGCGTCCGCGGGCGCGAGATTGGCCATGTCGCGACCCTGCGCGACACGACTGAGCTCACCGGGCTTGCTCGCGGACTCGGTGTGGAGAGCCTGACCGACGCGCTCCGTGCGCAGGCGCACGAGTTCGCCAACCGCCTACATACGATTGCGGGTCTCGTCCAGATGGGGCGAGGCGACGAAGCGATGAAACTCATCGCGCAGACCTCCGGCGTGCACCAGGAGCTCACCGAGGCGCTGCTCGAGCGTGTCGGCGACCCGGTGTTGGGCGCGCTGCTGCTCGCCAAGGCAGCGGTCGCCTCGGAAAGGGGCATCGAGCTGCGGGTGAGCGACGACACCGTGATGACCCGTGCCGCTCTCGACAGTGAGGACCTCATCACCCTGCTGGGCAACCTCATCGACAACGCTCTGGATGCGGCTGCCACTTCGAGTCACGACCGCTGGGTGAGCGTCTCCGTTACCGAGCAGCAGGGCGAACTCGTTATCAGAGTCCACGACTCAGGTCCCGGAGTGCTGGAAAGCCTCGACGGCCAGATCTTCCAGGAGGGCTTCAGCACGAAGTCGGGTCCCGGCCGCAAGCGCCGCGGGTTCGGCCTTGCGCTGGTGCGCCAGGTCGCGCGCCGCAATGACGGCGATGTCACAGTCGTCAACGACGGCGGCGCGCTGTTCACGGTGCGCCTTCCCATCAGGGTTGCCGCGACGCCGTGATCCGCACGCTCGTGGTGGACGACGACTACCGTGTGGCCGATCTTCATTGCGCTTATGTCGAACGCGTTTCCGGGTTCGCAGTCGCAGGAAGCGCGCACGCAGGCAATGAGGCGCTGCAGGCCGTCGACCAGCTGCGGCCGGACCTCGTGCTCCTGGACATCTACCTCCCTGACATCTCAGGCCTGGAGGTGCTGCGGCGCCTGCGCGAGGATGACCACCCCCCGGTCGACGTGATCTCGATCACCGCCGCGCGCGAGGTCGAGAGCCTCCGCGCCGCGATGCGCGGGGGCGTCGTCCACTACCTGATCAAGCCATTCCTGTTCGCGACCTTCGAGGAGAAGCTCCTCTCCTACGCCGCGGCCCACGATCGCATGACGCGCCTCGGCGAGGCGCAGCAAACAGACGTTGACCGCATCTTCGGCGCGCTGCGGACGGCGCGCAACGAACCGCTGCCCAAAGGCCTGTCCGACGCCACGCTCGACTTGATCATCCAGGCGCTCAGCCAGTCGCAGTCAGGGTTGGCGGCAACGGCCGTGGCCGATGCGGCCGGCGTCAGCCGCGTCACCGCCCGGCGCTATCTCGATCACCTGTGCCGGCTCGGCAAGGCCGAGCTGACGATGCGCTATGGCGGGCCAGGCCGGCCCGAGCACCGCTACCGCTTGATGACCGGCGCCGCCACGTCAGGGAGGGAATAGCCGCAGCCGGGGACTGCTTGTGTCTGACATGGCCCAGACAGAAGCGCGGTCGATCTACGACATCGAGCTGCCCCGGCTCAGCGGCAAGCCGGCCAAGCTGTCGGAGTACGCCGGTCAGGTAGTGCTCGCCGTCAACACCGCATCAAAGTGCGGCCACACTCCGCAGTACGCCGGCCTCCAGGCCCTGCACGATCGCTATGCGGAACGCGGCTTCACCGTGCTGGGCTTTCCCAGCAACCAGTTCTTCAACCAGGAGCCTGGCTCCGCTGAACAGATCCAGGAGTTCTGCACCATCAACTACGGCGTCACCTTCCCGCTGTTTGGGAAGCTCGACGTGAAGGGAGCCCAGCGGCATCCTCTGTACGCGATCCTCAGCGAGTTTCCGGACGACGCAGGCAAGGCCGGCAACGTGACCTGGAACTTCGAGAAGTTTCTCATCGGCCGCGACGGCCGCGTTGTGCGCCGCTTCCGCCCCAAGGTGCTCCCGGAAGACCCCGCAGTCGTCGGAGCGATCGAGGCACTGCTCTAGAGCTCGACCGTCCGGGCGTTGACCTCACAACGCCATGCGCTGAAGATGGCACGTGAGGAGGGGATTTGCAGGGATCGATCCTGATCGCTGTGGCCGCGCTTGCCCTGTTGCTGCTGATGGCGGGTGCGGTCTACAACGGCCTGATAAGGCGGAGGAACCGCGTCGACGGTACCTGGAGTGACGTCGACGTTTTGCTCCGACGCCGGCACGACCTGGTGCCCAATCTGGTCGCCGCCGTCGAGGGTTATGCCGGACACGAGCGGGCGGTGTTGCGGACGGTGGCCGACGCAAGGGCGGCGGTCGAGTCAGCGCAGGGTCCCGCGGCTCGGGGCGAAGCCGAGTACGCGCTGGCCGGCGGTGTCAAGTCTTTGATTGCGGTCGCGGAGGCTTACCCCGATCTAAAGGCGAGCCGAGCCTTTCTCGATCTCCAGGACCAGCTGACTGCGACGGAGGACGGATTGGCCCACGCGCGGCAGTTCTACAACGACGCGGTGTTCGGGTACAACACGGCGATTCAGACGCTGCCTGCGGGCATTCTCGCGGCGGCGCTGGGTTTCAAGCCACGTCAATTCTTCCAGGCGCGAGGGGCTGAAGGCGCAACGCCAGGGGTGCGCACGTGACAGCTCAGAATTTGGGGTTCGCCGCCAGCCTGACCTGCAGCGGCATTTTCTTTGTCTTCGCGGCAGTTCTCGCAGTCACGCGACGATCTCCGTTACCGCGAGAACTGCCTGCGATGTCAGACCTTGGTCCACAGACTCCTGCGGTCGCCAACCTGCTTGCCAACGGCGGCGATGTCACGCCAGACGCGGTGCCGGCGACCCTTCTCGATCTCGCGGCGCGACGCGTAGTCACGATTGAGGAGAGCACACCGGCCACCTACAGCTGCCGTCTCGGCGCTCAACCTTCGGCGTCATTGACTCCTTACGAAGCGCAGGTGCTGGCTCTTCTGCGGCGCCGTGCGGTCGACGGAGTGGTGCCCGCACAGGCTTTGACGGCAGGACCTGAGGACGAGGCTCGAGGCTGGATGAAGAACTTTCGCAGCAATGTCGTCGGTGAGGCTGGGAAGGCTGGATTGTGTGCCGCACGCTGGCCGCCGAGAGCTGTCGCGTTGATGGCCGGCCTGGTCCTGATCGCAGTGGTGCTGGCCCTCAACTCGAGCAACGACGAGTCGACCAGCTTTCAAGAGGCTCTTGCGATTGGCGTTTCGATCTTCGCCGCCGCTGTCTTGACGTGGGTTTTTCGCGACGACGCCCAGATGCTGACCGCTTCAGGCGTCGAAGCGCAGGCCCGATGGCTGGCGCTCCGCCACTTCCTCCGCGACGACGAGGTTTTCGCCGGACTGCCGCCGACCGCGGTAGCGGTACGAGATCGCTACATGGCGTACGGCGCTGCGCTCGGAGCGGCTTCAGCGGCGGTGCGCGCCATTCCAATGGGCGCTGAAAGCGACAGGTGGGCCTGGTCGCGATACGGAGGCAGCTGGGCGCAAGTTCGAGTTTCGTATCGCAACGGGTGGATGCCCGTGTGGGGTATCTCGCCGCGGCAGGCGGCATCGCGCGCAGCCTGGGTGGGCGGCCTTGGACTCTTCTGGCTCTGGGTCAGCTCGCTCCTCTTGCCGCACGTCGACTTCGGGCCAGGCACCGACCAGCTGACCCGCGATGTGAGCGCTGGGATCGTGCTCGTCGCCGCGCTTTCGGTCGTCGCAGTGGCGACTGGACTGTGGCTGCTGCTAGTCGCCGCAGCCGCCCTTCTCGGCACACGTGAGGTAACCGGTGAGGCCATCAGGATCCGCGGCAGCTCCGCGAACGAAGGCCTTTATTCATATGTCGCCGTGTATCAGGGCAACATCGACCACGTTCAGGCCTGGGTCGCAGAGAAACAGACCCTTGCCGGCATTCACGAATACGACGTCATCACAGTCCGCGTCTCGCCCTTGCTCGGCTACATCCGTTCGGCTCATCGCCTCAAGACTCCACTGGCGACACCATTGC
>DATHDR010000173.1:0-3447 GCA_035318965.1 Verrucomicrobiia bacterium
GAGCAGCCCATGGGCTTGGTGTGGCTCCGAGGGAAGCTGCACCGCGATCCCAAAGGCGCCGACGAGGACGATGACCGCCGCAATAATTCGACGAGTACGACTCGTGAAAGGCACGAAGGCGTCGCGAAACATGAGCAGCGCGTAACCGGAGAGCAGGAAGAGGATCAGAGCCATGTCCGTCAGGGCCTGTGCCTCGACGCCGCCTCCGCCCAGGATCGGTGAGATCAAGATGACAAGCGCGAGCGAGCCCAGCGCAAGCGCCAGGTAGCCATGACGGCGGTCCGTTTGGAGGATCCAGCTTGCGGCGCTCCTGACGGCCAGGGCGCCAAAGGCGAGCGCGACGGCGAGCTGGAGGACCAAGAGAAGCTCGGTCATCCGGCCGAGGATAGCCTAAATGAAGACATTTCAACGACACGGAGGCTTGGAAATGAAGTGGATAACCCGAAAGAACGCCAGCGTCGACCGCATCGCATGTCCTTGGCTGATCAAGCGGTTCATAGACCCGGAAGCCGAGTTTCTGTACGTGCCTGCGCCCGAGGTGACCTCAGCTGCCGAGCAAGCGGGCGCCATTCCTTATGACGTTGGAGGCGTCGAGCTAGGCCACGTGGACGGCCGCTGCAGCTTTGAGTCGATCATCCTCAAATACGGGCTGCAGGACCCGGCGCTCGACCGCCTGGCGCAGATCGTGCATGGGGCGGACGTCAGCGAAGATGTCGGTAAAACGCCGGAGGCCGCGGGCTTGAAGGCGATCGCTCATGGCTTTGCCATCGTCCACGGCGAGAACGACCACTTGAAGATCGCCCTCGAGACGCCCCTGTACGACGCGCTGTACGCCTGGTGCCAGAAGGAGGTGGCGAGGGTCAGTTCGAGGGCGTGACCTCAATCCCGTCGGGGTCGGTCCGCTCGCCATCGACCCGCTTGACGTTAAAGCCCTGAAGCCCTCGGACGTCGGGTTCGACCGGCGCCGCACCCTGGCCTTCGAGCAGATTGATGCCGAGGTGATGGTGGTATCCGTCCCAGCTCAGAAAGCGCATCACCCGGCCCGCTGTTGCCATCAGCTCCATGCCCATCGATTCGTAGAAGGCCTGTGAGCGGTCGAGATCCGCGACGTTGAGGTGCATATGGCCGAGCACGGTTCCGCCGGAGAACTTGCTTTGCGGCTTGTCCGCGACTCGCAGCAGCCGTTCGAAGTCGAGGTGATCGGTCCCGATGTTCAGCCGGCCGTTCGGGTACTGCCATTCGCTGCGCGGGCGGTCCGCATAGACCTCGATTCCGTTTCCCTCCGGGTCGTCGAAATAAAGGGCCTGGCTGACGAAGTGGTCGGCGGTGCCGGTCATCGGCAATCGCTGTTCGAGGGTGCGCCGCAGGAAACCACCAAGCTCCTCCTCCGTCGGCAACAGGATCGCGAAGTGATAAAGGCCGGCTGTCCGTCGCGGGCGCTCGCGTCCGCCTTGCAAGGCCTTTAAGCGCAGCAGCGGAGCCCCGCCCGCGCCGAGCGTCGCGGTCCCGTTCGCCCCCTCCAACCGAGTCAAGCCGAATCGTTCGTAAAACTCAACCTCGCGCTCGAGGTCGAGCACCTTAAGCTCGACGGCTCCAAGCGGCCATTCAGTCATTCCGGATTCAATCTACCCATGATGCCGGTTCCTGATGCACCAGGAATCCTCACCGAACGCCTGCGCGCCCAGCTTTTGGCCGGGACCCCGGCGCGCGACCCAGCTGCGGTCGCCGATCGCCTCCTGGCGGTGCAGGCCCAAGACCTGCAAGGAGCCCGCCTGGCGATTCGCGCCAGGACGTCCAGGCTCACATCCGCGCGCATCGATCGCGCATTCACCGCAGAGCGATCGATCGTCATCACCTGGCTAAATCGGGGCACGCTGCACCTGGTCCGCAGCGACGACTACGCGTGGCTGCACTCGCTGACGACGCCCATGGTCCTCAGCACCAACACCCGGCGCCTGCGCCAGGAAGGAGTCTCGGCGAAGGCCGCGGAAACGGGCGTGGCGATCATCACGCGTTCACTGGTCGGTGATGGACCACTGACCCGGCTGGAAATCGGTGAGCGCCTGCACGCTGCACGCGTGCCGGTGGCGGGCCAGGCGCTGGTTCACCTGCTTCTCCTCGCATCGCTGCGCGGCCTCATCGTGCGCGGGCCGATGGTGGGCGGCCAGCACGCATTCGCGCTCACGCGCGACTGGCTCGGCGAAACAAAACCCATCGACCGCGATCTGGCGTTGGCGGAGCTGGCGCACCGATACCTGGCCGGTCACGGCCCGGCAACCGACCGCGACCTCGCCTACTGGTCAGGGCTTGCGCTGCGGGACGTGAGAGCCGGACTCAAGGCGATCAGCTCGGAGGTCGTCGAGCGTGGCGATGGACTGGTCAGCCTCAAACACCGAAAGCAGACCTCGGACCTTCCATCCCCTCGCCTGCTCGGATCGTTTGACCCGCTGCTGTTCGGCTGGACCTCCCGCGAGCCGGTGCTCGGCGCCGATGCCCGGGCTGTGGTTGCCGGCGGCGTCTTCCGGCCGTTCGCCATCGTCCGTGGACGGGCTGCGGCGACGTGGGCGATCCGATCGGGCGAGGTGCACGTGAAAGAGTTCCGGCCGCTGGCTCGGCGAGACACCGCTAGCTTGAAATCCGATGCTAAGGACGTGCTGCGTTTTCTCAACGAGAAAAGACGGTGAGTGACTGATCGCATGTTGTTCAATCATCGCGGCGCGAGAGTTGAGCAAGAAGCCCCTTAACGTCGCTCGGGAGTTCGGCGAACAGCTGCCGTCGTTCGCCAGCCTCGCCGACGCCTCTCGTCACTTTGAGAGGTACAGGCAAGCAGGTATTGAAACGCTCGAGAGTTTCGCCACAAGCCTTCCGGGCTTCGCCATGGATTACTCGCCCGACAGCCTCAAAAGCCTCGAAGAGGCCTATTTCAAGTTGGCCGAGAGTGCCGGTTTCGAAGACTTGGGATTGACCCAGCAAGCATTCGAGTCGCTGATCGGCGTCTATTTCGCAGCGGTTGTGACTCGAAACGATCCGAGTGCTCGACTGGTTGTTGAGGAATTCGCGTTTACACCAGGGAAATACGAGTTAGGTGTAGCGAAAGGTAATACAAGAGTGATGGTGACGTCGCTCCAAAACCTGACTCTTATGCAACCCCACAAGAAGAACAGAGACAGGCTTTACAAGATGTTCCAGCGGTACTTCGGCCGGGACAAATAGCGGTTTTTGCGCGCCTCCCGTTATGCGCGAAGGTCGATGAATTCGAACCCGCTGCGGTGGCTGGGGTATAGACCTGCGGTGGCGGGGTGTTGACCTGCGGTGGCTGGGGTATAGACCTTCGGTTGACGTGTCGCGGAGCTACTTCGGTTGATGTGTCGCACTTCCACTGAATCTATCTCCTCCGGGGCGCCGTGCCGTCGGCGTGCAGCTTGCGGACATTCCCCTTGCTGGTCC
>DATHDR010000174.1:0-6238 GCA_035318965.1 Verrucomicrobiia bacterium
ACTCGACTGACGGTGGGGCGACCTTCCCCGACGGCAGCGAACAGCCCATCGGCGCCACATTTGACTCCATGACTGCTCCGATAGCCCGTGGCTTCTTCCTAGGCGACTATGAGGGGTTGCAGCCCAGCGGAAGCGGCTTCCTCGCCGTTTACGTCAAGACCAACTGCGACGCCCCCTACCCGTCGTCCAACCCATACTGCGCACCTGCGGACAGCAGCACATCAAATCCACATACGACCAACACGAACCCGACCGACGTCTTCGTCGCGGTCCTGAGCTAGACCTACAAGAGGGCGGGCGCGGGAGCCCGCCCTCTTTTCTATGTGACGACGGGGAGCGGCGGAGCCGGTTCCGGCTCCTCGACGATGTCGAGAGCGGTCGCCTGGCTGATCCAGTACTGAACGTCGGAGAAGCTCGGCGCGCCCGCGAGCCCCACCGCGTCGACGAGCCTGGCGTGCAGAGCACGGGCATCCTGTGCGCGCAGGTCGCGCATCGATTCGATGCCGAAGCGGCGGATGATCGGCAGGCATCGCTCCATGCCCGAGACCTCGAGCAGCGTGCACTGGTGCGTGAACTCGAGCAGACGCTCGGCGGTGATGCCGGTTCTTTTGGACAGCCGCTCGCGGTCGATGCCCAAGGACGTGCGGTGCAAAAGCTGGTTGGTGTGCTGGATGCCGCGCGCGCGGAGCTTGCGGATGTCGTCGGCAGAGATCCCGCGCAAGTACTCGAGCGTCCTGTACACCAACAAAAGTATGCAGCCACTGGTGACGCCGCCTGCATTCCGTATAATTCAGCGAACCCCGCCACCATTGGAGTAAGCACACCCTGAATCAGAGCCGGCTCGAAACCCGCGGAGTGGTACCCGGGGAGCAGTCTGGCCTTGAGATCGGCATCGGGCGGCGGGCTCGCCGGTCTTACGGATTCGATGAGGTCGCCCTGGTGCCGGGCGGAGTCACGCTCAATCCCGAAGAAGTCGACATCTCCTTTTCCATGGGCGGCTTCAACCTCCCGATTCCGATCTGGGGCGCCGCCATGGACGGCGTGGTCGACGTGGACTTCGCCATCGCGATGGGAAAGCTGGGCGGCGTCGCCGTTCTCAACCTCGACGGAGTGCATACCCGCTACGAAGACTCGGCTCCGATCATCAAGCGCATCGCCGAGGCTGACAAATCCCAGATCAACGCGCTCCTGAAAGAGGTCTATCGCGAGCCGGTCAAGCCGAAGCTCATCGCCGAACGCATCAAGACGATCAAGGCGGCGGGCGTCCCCTGCGCGGTCTCGACGATTCCCGCCCGCGCCGAGGAGCGCGCCGACTTGGTGCAGAAGGCGGGTGCCGACGTCCTGGTCGTCCAGGGCACCGTGCTCACCGCGCGACACTCATCCAGGTCTTATCACCAGCTGTCCTTCGAACAGCTGGTCCGCGCATGCGACATCCCGGTTGTAGTCGGCAACTGTGTCCACTACGAAACGGCGCTGGAGCTGATGGAAACCGGAATCGCGGGCATCCTGGTCGGAGTCGGTCCCGGCGCCGCCTGCACCACGCGCGGCGTTCTCGGCGTCGGCGTACCCCAGGTGACCGCCACCGCGGATGTGGCAGCTGCTCGAGATGAGTACATGCGCCGCGGCGGAATGCGCGTGGCGGTGATCACCGACGGCGGCATGCGCATCGGAGCCGACGTGTGCAAGGCGTTCGCCTCCGGTGCTGATGCCGTGATGATCGGCACCCCGCTCGCCGGCGCGGAAGAGTCGGCCTCGAAAGGCTTCAACTGGGGCATGGCCACGCCCGACCCGAACCTGCCCCGCGGCACCCGGATCCACGTCGGGACGAAGGCGACGCTGCGCGAGATCCTGCTCGGCCCGGCGCGTGTGGATGACGGCTCGCAGAACTTCGCCGGTGCGCTGCGCTCGGCGCTGGGCGTTTGTGGCGCCAACGACATCACCGAGTTCCAGCACGTGGAGATGGTCATCGCGCCGGCGATCACCTCGGAAGGCAAGGTCTTCCAGCAGGCCCAGCATGTGGGCATGGGGAAGAGCTGACCTGAGCATGACCACCGCGGCCGCCCAACACCGCGAGCTGGAAGAGGTTAAGGGCGGGCCACGGGGACAGACGATTCTGGTCCTCGACTTCGGTTCGCAGTTCAGCCAGCTGATCGCGCGTCGCGTGCGCGAGGCGAACGTCTACTGCGAGCTGGTGCCAGGGACGACGCCATGGTCGGAGCTCAAAAAGCGCGCGCCGGTCGGGCTGATCCTCAGCGGCGGACCTGCCAGCGTCTACGAACCCGGAGCTCCCCAGGTTGATCCCGAGGCGCTGCGGGCTGGAGTGCCGGTGCTCGGCATCTGCTACGGCATGCAGCTGATCGCCTACCACCTCGGCGGCAAGGTCGACCCCGGCCACGCCCGCGAGTACGGTCCCGCGCTGCTTGCGGTCCGCGAGCCAGGCGGGCTTTTCCAGGGCCTGGACGACGAGCTCCCGGTCTGGATGAGCCACGGCGATCACGTGAGCGAGCTCCCGCCGGGTTTTCATTCGCTGGCCTCGAGCGGTAACTCGCCGGTCGCTGCGTTCACCGATGGCCATGGCATCTTCGGCATCCAGTTCCACCCTGAGGTGGTGCACACGCCGAGCGGCCGCGAGGTCCTGCGCAACTTTCTTTACGGCGTTTGCCACTGCGATGCGTCGTGGACGGCCGGCTCGTTCATCGCCGAGGCCACAGAGAGCATCCGCGCGCAGGTCGGTGGGGGCCGTGTGATCTGTGCGCTGTCGGGTGGCGTGGATTCCGCGGTAGCCGCGACCCTGGTGCACCGAGCGGTCGGCGACCAGCTCACCTGCGTCTTCGTCAACAACGGGCTGCTGCGCAAGGAGGAGGCCGAGCGCGTGCTGGCCGTCATGCACGGCAACCTGGACATGAACATCCGTTATGTCGATGCCACCGACCGGTTCCTGCAAGCGCTCCGCGGAGTGATCGACCCCGAGCAGAAAAGGCGGATCGTCGGGCGCGAGTTCATCACTGTCTTCGAGGCCGAAGCCTCGAGCCTCGGGCACATCGACTTCCTCGCCCAGGGCACCCTCTATCCGGACGTGATCGAGTCGACTGCGCCTGACGTCGCGTCCACCGCGGTCAAGATCAAGACCCATCACAACGTGGGCGGCCTGCCGCCTGGCCTCCGCTTCCAGCTCATCGAGCCCTTGCGCTACCTGTTCAAGGACGAGGTGCGCGCCGTCGGGCTCGAGCTCGGCATGCCCGAGGAGATGGTGTATCGCCAGCCATTCCCCGGCCCTGGCCTGTCAATTCGTTGCCTGGGTGAAGTCACCGCCGAGAGATTGGAGATCCTGCGCAACGCCGATTGGGTCGTGATCGATGAGATCAAGCGCAACGGTCTATATCGGCAGGTGTGGCAGTCCTTCGCGGTCCTCACGCCCCTGGAGACCGTCGGGGTCATGGGCGACTACAGGACCTATGCCAACGTGGTCGCGGTGCGTGTCGTGACGAGCGAGGATGCGATGACCGCGGACTGGGCGCGCGTGCCGTATGAGGTCCTCGCGCGGATCAGCAACCGCATCGTCAACGAGGTCAAAGGCGTCAACCGCGTCGTCTTCGACATCACTAGCAAGCCGCCCGGCACCATCGAGTGGGAGTAGGGCTCAAGCCTCCTGCGGCGTGGCGGAAGTCGATGATCGCGGGACTTCTGTCAGGCCAGCGACGCGACGGCGGTTTTGGGGTGCATCCATACAACAAGTGGAAAGGCTCCCACTGGCGGCTCGTGTCGCTCGTTGAGCTCGGCGTGCCAAAAACAAGCCGCGCCGCGCGCGCTGCGGCCAACGATGTGCTCGCCTGGATCGCGGAGCCCTCGAAGCCGGTTGTCATCGCAGGACGAGAGCGGCGCCACGCGTCGATGGAAGGCAACGCCCTGGCGGTGTGCTGCCGGCTCGGCATGGCCCGCGACGCGCGCGCCAGCCATCTCGTCGAGGTTCTGCTGCGCTCGCAGTGGCCTGACGGCGGCTGGAACTGTGACCCAAGACCAGAGGCGCGGCGTTCGTCGCTTCACGAGAGCCTGGCGCCGATCTGGGGCCTGGTCGAATATCACCGAGCGACCGGAAACGAAGCTGCATTTCGTGCCGCTGAACGCGCGGCTGAGGTGCTGCTCGCGCACCGGCTTTTCCGGTCGCGAAGCACCGGCAAGGTCATCCACGCCGAGTGGCTGCACATCCACTGGCCGCACTACTGGCATTACGACTACTTCCACGGCCTGCGGGCGATCGGCCTGGTCGGACGGTTGAGTGATCCGCGCGCGAGCGAAGCCCTGGAGCTGCTGCGCTCGGTCAAGCGTCCGGACGGGACGTGGCGCGCGGGCGGCCATAAATACTGGCGAAGCCTCGGCACATCTAACGTCGAGGCGGTCGACTGGGGTGACGCCCACCAGGTGGTCACTCCGATCGCGTTGGGCATCCTCGGATGAAGGTGCTCGTCGTCGGGTCTGGCGCGCGAGAGCACGCGCTGGTGTGGAAGTGCGTTCAGTCGGATCTTGTGGAGCGTGTCTACTGCGCGCCGGGCAACGGCGGCACCGGTGGCATGGCCCGCAATGTTCCGATCGAGGCCTCCGACGTGGTGCGCATCGTCGACTTCGCCAAGCGCGAGCGCCTTGGACTCGCGATCCTTGGGCCCGAGGCGGCTGTCGACGCCGGCGTGGGCGACGCGCTCCGCAGCGCTGGATTCAACGTCTTCGGTCCGAATCGCGGAGCGGGACGCATCGAGTCGAGCAAGTCCTTCGCCAAGGCGCTGATGAAGCGGGCCGGCATCCCCACCGCGGACTTCGAGGTATTCACCCAGCCCGCGCCGGCCAAAGCCTGGGCGAAAGAGCGTGGCGGCCGGGTCGCCGTGAAGGCCGATGGGCTCGCTCGCGGCAAGGGCGTGATCATCTGCTCGAGCGTCGCCGAGTCCGACGCAGCGATCAACGCGATGCTGGTTGAAAGTCGCTTCGGCCGCAGCGGCGCGACGATCGTGGTCGAGGAGCTGCTGGAAGGGCCAGAGCTGTCCGTCCTCGGGATCACCGACGGTAAGGACGTGGTGGCACTCGCGCCGGCCCGCGACTTCAAGCGGGCACTCGACGGTGACGCGGGTCTCAACACCGGCGGCATGGGCGCGTACTCGCCACCGAAGGCGGTCGACGACGCGACGATGAAAGAAGTCGTGGACCGCGTCCTCCTTCCCGCGGTGCGTGAGCTCGCGGATGGAGGCGACGAGTTTCGAGGCGTCCTGTACGCGGGTGTGATGTTGACGCGCGATGGCATCCGCACCCTCGAGTTCAACGCCCGCTTCGGCGACCCGGAAGCCCAAGCCGTGCTGCCTCGCCTGCAGACCGACTTCGTCGCCCTGGCGCTCGCTGCGGCCAAAGGCACGCTGGCGGAATTTCCCGACCTGCGATGGAACCCGCAAGCGTGTGTCGGCGTCGTCGTGGCGTCCGGCGGCTATCCGGACGATGCGGCGGTGAAAACCGGCTTCCAGATTCGCGGCCTGGCCGAGATGCCGCCGGGCGTCCTCATCTTCCACGCCGCGACGCGATTCGAGCCCGGCCGCGGTCTCGTGACAGACGGGGGCCGCGTGGCCACCTCGGTCGCGCTCGGCGACACGGTGCGCGAGGCCCGCGAAAAGGCGCTCGCAGGGGCCCGGCAGGTACGATTCCAGGGGGCTTTTTACAGGACAGACATTGCCAAGGAGGCGGACTAGTTGAGCCCAGTCGTCGGCGTCATCCTCGGCTCCAAGTCCGACCTGCCGCTGATGGATGCATGCGTCAAAGTGCTCGAGGAGCTCGGAATCGAGCATGAGCTAAAGATCTGCTCCGCGCACCGCAATCCGCGCGGCGTGATGGAGTGGGCGTCGTCCGCGCGCGCGCGCGGGCTCAAAGTTGTGATCGCTGCCGCGGGTGGAGCGGCGCATCTTCCAGGCGTCGTCGCGGCGTGGTGCGACCTGCCTGTGATCGGCGTGCCCGTCCCCACGCAGCACCTCGGCGGGGTCGACTCGCTCTACTCCATCGTGCAGATGCCGGCGGGCATCCCCGTCGCGACGGTTGCCATCGGTGAAGCCGGCGCGAAGAACGCGGCCTGGCTCGCGGCCCGCATCCTTGGGATCGGCGATGAGGCCGTGGAGCGTCGCCACGCGGAAAAGCGCGCCGCCCTCGCGGGCTGATCGATGGCAAAAAAGAAAGCTCGTGTCCGGCTGGTCGACACCACGTTTCGTGACGC
>DATHDR010000175.1:0-4090 GCA_035318965.1 Verrucomicrobiia bacterium
GGGGGCCGAGACCATACGACCGCGCTGCATTCGATCGAGAAGATCGCCAACGAGCTGAAGGAGGATGAGCGATTGAGGTACGAGGTGCAGGCGATCCGCGAGCGTCTATACGTCCAGTGACCGGGCTTTCCACACTTTGTCAGAACAGCCTTGGGACGCACCGCGGAAAGCAGGTCGGCTGTCATTTCCTCCCCAGCCGCTCAACACCACTCGGCCGGTCACGACTGGGATACCCAGACCTTATCCACCGCGCGGGCCGATCTGTAAATGATCTCGACATCCACAGTACGCACAGCGCTTACTGTTATCTATTACGAATAAGTTCAATCAAGAGAATCTCTAAGAACGGGGGACAACTGTCTTGAATGCCAAAGTTATCGCAGCGCAGATGAAGGTCACTTGCAGGCCCGCGGTGTTGGGTCAAGCGTTGCAGGTTGTGTCTCGCGCCATCTCCAGCCGAACGACGCTGCCGATCCTCAACAACATCCTGATCGAGACCACCTCCGAAGGACTTGCGCTGACCGCGACCAACCTCGAGATCGGCATCCGCAAGCTGGTGCCGGCGGAAGTGGCGATGGAAGGAGCGACCACCGCGCCGGCTCGTCTGCTCACGGATTTCGTCGGCACTCTGCCAGACCAGGATCTAGAGATTTCGCTCGACGCGGCGACCCAGTCACTCAGCCTGCGTTGTGCTCGATTCGACACACATATCAAGTGCATCGAGGCGGAGGAGTTTCCTCCGGGACCGCGTCCGGACGATGGTGACCGCTTGGAGGTCGCCCTGGATGAGCTGGTCAGTGCGGTCGAGCAAACTCAGATGGCGGCGTCGACGGATGAGGCGCGGCCCGTTTTGACCGGGGTTCTCGTCCAAGTGCAAGGAGGCAGTTTGACCCTGGCTGCCACCGACGGCCACCGGCTCGCGGTGCGCAAGCTCGCCGCCTCCGGCGCAACCGACCTCGAAGCCAGCCTGATCGTCCCGGCACGGGCGCTGGCTGAGCTTTCACGGGTTTTGAAGGGCGAGCCAGGCACGGTGGAGGTCATCATCTCGAAGGCTCGCAACCAGGTCTTCTTTCGAGCCGGCACCTCGGAGCTGACCTCTCGGCTGATCGACGGAAAGTATCCCAACTACGCACAGGTTATCCCCAGCAAGAGCTCAACCAAGGTGCGCGTTTCGACCAGCGAGCTCACGCAGACGGTCCGCGCCGTCTCCCTTTTCGCTCGCGACAGCGCCAACGTCATCCGGGTCAAAGCACAGGCCGGTGCTCTGATCCTGTCGGCCACCACCAACGAGGTTGGTGACAGCAGGGCCGAAATGACCGCCGACGTCGATGGGTCCGACATCCAGATCGCGTTCAATGCCCGCTACGTCCTGGATGCCCTGGGAGTGATCGGAGAGGACGAGGTCGAGCTGCTTTTCGACGGTCCCCTCAGCCCCGGGCTCCTGCGACCGCCGGGCAAGGAGCACTACCTGTACGTGATCATGCCCGTGCGGGTGGCGATGACCTGACGCGGAGTGCAGCTCCGCAGCCTGCGACTCAGAAATCACCGCAACTACGCCCAGCTAGACCTGATCCCTGGTCCCGGGGTCAATGTTTTCATCGGCCCAAACGGGCAGGGCAAGACCAACCTGCTCGAGGCCGTCGCCATGCTCGCCCTCTCCACGTCGCCGCGCGCGCGGCGCGAGCTGGAGCTCATCGGACCGCTGGCGCCGCTGTCCCGGATCGAAGGGGAGGTCGAGACCGCCGGCCTCAAGAGTGAGCTCGCGATCACGCTGGCTTTGGAAGGCGAGCGGACGCGCCGGGTCATCGAGGTGGACGGGGTGCGCCGCCGGGCTTTCGACCTGCCCGGCCGCTTTCGTGTGACCCTGTTCTGGCCCGACGACCTCGGGCTGGTCAAAGCAGGACCGGAGCTGCGCCGCCGGTTTCTCAACCAGATGCTGGTGCAGGTCCAGCCGGGTTACGCACGGGCACTCGCCGGCTTGAAGCGCGTGCTCGAGCAGCGGAACAGCCTGCTGAAGCGGATCGCCGCCGGTGAGGAGGGCATGGACGTCCTCGAGGCCTTCAACCAGGAGCTGGTTCGGCTGGGCGTCGAGGTTGTATCCGCCAGATCGACGGCGGTTCGCGAGCTCGAGCCGGAAGTGGCCATGTATCACGCCCAGATCACGGGCCGGGAGCGCCTCGAGATCCACTATGAAGGCCCTCCGGAAAACCTTGCTGAAGCTGTGCATAACTCCCTCGCCGAAGACCTCAGGCGAGGGTCCACCACGGTCGGCCCGCATCACGACGACATTCGCGTGCTGCTTGGGGGGCGGGACGCTCGATCTTATGGCTCCCAGGGGCAGCAGCGGACCGCGGTGGTGAGCCTGAAGCTGGCCGAGGCCGCGCTGGTCGCGCGGCGTACTGGCGAGCGCCCTGTACTCCTCCTGGACGATGTTTTGTCCGAGCTCGACGCTGAACGCAGGTCCGCACTCCTCAGTCAGGTGGCAGGCGAGGGCCAGGTCGTCATCACCTCGGTCGAGACTGGTCCATTTCCCCCGGAGCTCCTCGCGAATTCGATGGTCTGGAAGGTCGACCAGGGCAGGATTCAGCCCTGTGGATAAGTTGGGCAATATCCTGCCGAAGGTGCTGCGCCGGCAGCCAGATGGCACCCGGCTGATCGGCACTCAGGTGGCGAGTGCCTTTCGCACCGTGATCGGCACAGAACCGGCGGGTTTGTGCGACGAGATCGAGCTCCATTCCGGGACGCTGGTGGTCACCACCTCGAGCCCGGCGCTCGCACACCAGCTCCGACTGGACTCCGAAACCATCATCGGCCGGCTCAACAATCTTGGGCTCGGCCGGAAGGTGCGCACGCTTCGGGTGCGGATCGGGCGGTCGACCCCGGCGCAATGACGAGAATCCGCCTGGGGGCAGACCAGCGGGTGGCGGCCGCGATCGGCGGCGGCCCGATCCGGGTCGTGGCCGGAGCGGGCACCGGCAAGACGGCGGTCATCGCAGAGCGCTTTCGCCGCCTGGTCGCGGGAGGCGTGTCGCCATCTTCGATCCTCGTCATGACCTTCACCGAGCGGGCTGCCGCCGAGATGCGGCAACGCATCGAAGACCTGATCGACGATGCCGCACCGTCGGTGGGGACGTTCCACTCGGTCGCCCTGGGGTGGCTTCGCGCGGACGGCCGGGTGGTGGGAGTGCCGCCCGGATTCCGGATCCTGACCGGCGCCGACCGGTGGATCCTGACCCGCGAGCTCATGTGGCAGCTGGGCGATGCTGCGCTGGCCGGCGACGAACGCCCGGACGACCTCGTCGCTCCGGCCCTGCAGATGCTGGAGCGGATGAAGCAGGAGCTCGTGCCCCTCGGGCGGCTCGCTTCCTGGGCCAGCGCGAGCGACGACGCCGAACGCGCCGACCTGATGCGGGCCTGCGTCCGGCTTTTCCGGGCCTACGAGAAGGAATGCAAGAAGCGACGGCTGCTCGACTTCGAAGACCTGCTGGTGCTGACCGTGAGGATGCTCGAAAGCCAGCGGTCGCTCCTCGACAAGTACACGGCCCGATTCCTTCACGTGCTGGTCGACGAGTACCAGGACCTGAACCTGGTGCAGGAGCGCCTTGTCGAGCTGATCGCTTCGAGAAGTCAGCCGTTTGTGGTCGGAGACGACGACCAGTCGATCTATCGATTTCGCGGAGCCTCGCGGGCCAGCCTCGAAAGATTTCACGATCGTTTTCCTGAAGCTAAGACGATCACGATCGGGCGCAACCGGCGCAGCTCGCGTCGCATCGTGTCGTCCGCTGCAGCGCTGATCGCAAACAACACCGACCGGCTCCCAAAGCAGCTCCTCTCTGATGTCGCGGGGCCGCAGGTCGAGCTGTGGCTCTGCCCGGACGGCGTGACGGAAGCGACCGCCATCGCCGCCCACGCGGCAGATCTGGTCGAACGTGGAACATCTCCACGTGAGATCGCGGTCCTGTGCAGGACCAATGCGATCGCCCGGCCCATCGCCTCGGCCCTGGCGGCGCGCGGCCTGCCCCATGTGGTCATCGGCGGTCATGGCTTTCTCGACCGGCCGGAGATACGAGACGTCATCGCTCTGATGCGC
>DATHDR010000176.1:0-9775 GCA_035318965.1 Verrucomicrobiia bacterium
CTGCCGGCCTGCGCCCGGCGCCGCCGCTCGCTGCGGCTGCGCATCAGTGAACGGCTTTGAGCAGCCCGTACATGGGCAGGATGACCGAGACGGCGACGAATCCCACCGCAGCCCCCACCGCGATCACGAGACCCGGCTCCATCAGGGCGATCATGTTGCGCACCTTGTAGTCCATCTCCTCCGCCAGGAAGTCGGCAATCTGCTCGAGGCTCTGGTCGAGGGTGCCGGTTTCCTCGCCGACTCGGACCATCCGAAGCACCATCGGCGCAAACAGGCCGGTGGCGGCAAGGGGCTCCGAGAAGCCGTCCCCCGTCACCATCCGCTGCCGTACCGCCTCCAGTCCGCGCCGGTAGCGGATGTTGCCGGCAGACGCGCTGGCGACGTCGAACGTCTGACTGATGGGGATGCCCGCGCGCAGCATGGTCGCCAGCGTGCGGGTGAACCGCTCGACGATCGAAAAAACAACGATGGTGCCGAGTACCGGGACGCGAATGATGGCGTAATCCCAGAAGACTCGGCCAGGCTTGCTCTGGAGGAACAGGAACGTCGCGAACACAATCAGCAGGCTCGCGACGATGATCTGGAGGCGCCAGGTCTCGGCGAAGGTCCCCAAGCCGAGGAGCAGCTTCGTGGGAAGTGGAAGCTCGGAGTGGAACTCGTTGAACAAGGACACGAAGTTGGGCAGCACGACCACGATCAGGACGCCACAGACCACGACTGCCAGCGTCAGGATTATCGCCGGGTAGATCATGGCGCTGCGGAGCTTCTTCAGGGCGGAGTCCTGACGCTGCAGGTAAATCGCGATCTGGAGAAGCACGCGTTCGAGGCTTCCGCTGTACTCCGCGGCACGCACCATGTCGATATAGAGCCGGTTGAAAATCTGGGGGTGGTGCGAGATCGCTATGGAAAACGACTCGCCCTCATCTAGATCGTCGTTCACGTCATCCAGGGCAGCTTTGAAGGCGCCCGAGCGGGTACCGCTCCGCAGCAACTTGATGGCATCCGTGATCGGTACGCCGACCTTGAGGAAAGTTGCCAGCTGGCGTGAGAACAGGATGAGATCGGAGGTGCTCACCCCGAAGAAGGTCGGCATCTGGCGATAGAACCAGTGCCATCCCCCTCGCGCCTGACGCAAGGAAACCACGCGGTAGCCGCGCAAGGTGAGGTTGCGATGGACGATCGCGGCCGAATCGCCGTCGATCAGCTTGTCTTCGAGGGCACCGCTCGGGGAATACGCTCGATACTGATATTTGGTCGCGATCTCTCAGCCTCCGTTAGATGATGTAGACGCTGCGTACGACTTCGGACACGGTCGTGACCCCGGCCGCCACCTTGTCCCACGCATCCAGGCGCAAGGGAACTACCCCACCGGCGATGGCTGCAGCCATGATGTCGCGGTGACCGGCACGGCCGATCACGAGCCGCTTCAGGTCCTCCGTCATGGTCAGAACCTCGAAGACGCCGATGCGGTCGTAGTAGCCGGTGTGATTGCACCGCCCACAGCCCTGCCCCTGGTAAAGCTCCTTCGGTACTTCGACGCCTATAGACGCGGCGAAGTCCGCTTCCTCAAGAGTTGGTGGATGGGACGTCCGGCAGCCGTCACAGACCTTGCGGACGAGGCGCTGCGCCACGATCGCGATGACCGAAGAGGCGATCAAAAAGCCTTCGATGCCCATGTCGATGAATCGGAGCAGAGCGCCGGCGGCGTCGGTGGCATGCAGTGAAGACAACACCAGGTGACCGGTCAGCGCTGACTGCACGGCGATCTCTGCGGTTTCGCGGTCCCGTATCTCACCCACGAGGATGATGTCCGGATCCTGGCGCAGGATCGCGCGGAGCCCGTTGGCAAAACTGATGTCAGCCAGCTTGTTGATCTGGCTCTGGTTGATGTTGTCAAACGTGTACTCGACCGGGTCCTCGATGGTCATGATGTTGCGGACCTGCTGATCGAGCTCGTGGATCGACGCGTACAGGGTGGTCGTCTTGCCGCTGCCAGTCGGTCCGGAGACGATGATCATTCCGTACGGGGAGTGCAGCATGGCGTGGAATCGGTCATATGCCCCGCGTGAGAAACCGAGCTGCTCGAGCGTGATCAGCGAGCGCCCCCGGTCCAGCAGCCTCAGCACCAGCTTCTCGCCCCAGATCGTTTCGATGGTGGCCACCCGGATGTCGAGCTCGCGGCCGTCCACCGTCAGGCTGATCTGACCGTCCTGAGCCCTTCGGCGCTCAACGATGTTCATGTCCGCCATGATCTTGATTCGCGACGCCAGGGCTGCTCCCGTTGCGCTGGGTAGGTGGGCGACGTCCTGCAGCACACCGTCGATCCGGAACCGGATTCGGAGGTGTTCTTTCTGTGGTTCGACGTGGATGTCGGATGCACGGTCTCTCAGCCCCTGCGTGATCAGCATGTTCACAATCTCGACCGCCGGCGAGGTCGCCGTGACGGTCGAGAGATCAAAGACCGTGGACCGACCGCCTGAAGTGAATTGGGGCCGGCTGTCCTTCAGAGAGCGAGCAGCCTCCTGGATTCGCGGCCGCATGCTGTGAACGCGACTGAGGTTGGCGATGATGTCCGAGGGCCCGGCGAGGTACGGCACGATCCGCAGGCCCGTGATCAGCCGCAGGTCGCTCACGAGGTGGAGGTCGGCGGGGTCGGCCATCGCCACGGCGAGGCCTCCGGCTTCACGCCGAATCGGAAGCACTACGTTGCGGCGCGCGAACTCCTCGGGCACCAGCTGGGCTATCTCGAAATCAACCGCCTCCCTGCGCAGGTCGGCCACAGGCACGTCGAGATGCTCGCTGAGCACAGCCGTAAGCCGATCCTCGTCGAGTGCGCCCAGGTCGACCAGCACCCGGCCCAGCGGCCGCGAGCTGGTTGGCTGAAGCTCGAGAGCACGCAGCAGCTGTCCTTGGTTGATCAGCTGCTCGGCCAGCAGTCGCTCGCCCAAGCGGCGGGGGGTTTCCTGGGCGCGCGCTGACGCCTGAGCCTGGTGACGAGCCATCGCGCTGATCCTGCGGAGCTTCCGCGGCTTTGAGAATGGGAGTTGCCCGCCCGGCTGGGTCGTTTGTCCCGGTTTTGCAGGGGACATGCCGGACTCCCGCCTCAGTCCGCTGTCAAGCCCATGCGCGCGGCACAGAGCATGGCTTCGGTCCGGCTGCGCAGCTCAAGCTTGCGATAGATGTTGGCGAGGTGATTGCGCACGGTCTTGGGGCTGATGCCGCGAGCAGCCGCGATAACCGGTATCGATTTGGCTGCGCCGATCATCGTCAGGATGTCCAGCTCGGTTGGGGACAGGACTGCCGGAGGCCGGCGCCCGTGGGAAGCGCCGTCGTTCAGGCGTCCAAGCACCAGACCCATCAGCTCCGAGCCGAAGGCGCGGTGCCCTGAGAGGACCGTTTGCACCCCGACCAAGAACTCGTCAAGGGTGGCGTTCTTGGTGAAAAGACCGGCCACGCTCGTATGCAGGGCGGCAGCCATGAGCCTTTCGTCCTCTGGCTCGCCGAGTAGGATCACAGACACCGGCGGCGTTAGCTGTGCGAGGCGCTCAACCAGGTCAACCGCAGGCATCGGCTCGGATCTGATCTCACAGAAGACCAGGCGCACGCCTCCTCGGAGGGCGATTTCCAGGCCGGCTTCAGTGTCGTGGGCGACCTGAACCCGCGCCCGCACCGGTGGCCCCGTCAACAGGCTGCTCAGCGCGGCCAGGAAAAGCGGCATGCGGTCGATCAACAGCAGGTTCGGGCCGTCGCCCGAGCCGAGCACAGCTTCGTCGCTCATCGCGACGCGTCGCGGAATAACCACCACTGTATTCCGGAATGTAGTTCTTCGAACCCACGCGGGTAATGGGATCGTAGTCCTACTTCGTATCCGGCTCTGGGCCCAGCGTCCCGGGACTAAACGTCAGATTTCGACAAGGCCTTTGCGAACTGCGTACAGAACGGCCTGAGCGCGGTCGTAGATGTCGAGCTTCTCGTACATGTTGCTCACGTGGTTGCGAACGGTCTTTTCGCTGATCTTCAGCTTGTAGGCAATCTGCTTGTTTGCCATCCCCGTCGCAAGCATCTTGAGGATCTCGACTTCGCGCGCCGTCAGGCCGTCGTAGAACTCCTTGGGCGTCGTCGCTCCGGTCAGCATCTCGAGCACGCGGTTGGCTACGGCGCTGGCCATTACGCGCTCCCCGGCGACCACCGCCAGGATGCTGGAAACAATCGCGCTAGCCTGCGAATCCTTGAGCACGTAGCCACTGGCGCCGGCCTTCAACGCCTGGATCACGTGGTTGTCGGCTTCGAAGGTGGTCAACATCAGGACCTTGATCTTCGCGTTCTCGGCCAGGATCCGCCGAGTGGCTTCGATGCCGTCGATGTTGGGCATCTTGATGTCCATCAATACGACATCGGGCTTCAGCGCGAGGGCGAGCTTTACGGCATCGAGGCCGTCGACCGCCTCGCCCACGACCGACACGCGATCGTCACCGTCGAGTAGGCGAGCCAGGCCCGACCTGAAAAGCGTCTGGTCGTCCGCGATCAATACCCTTGCCGTACGAACGGACGTATCTGTTTTGGTCGGCGGTTGTGTTGCAGTGCTCAAATCAATTGCTCCTTGGGCAGAATGGCGCGGACGGTTGTCCCTCCGCCGGATTCGGTTTCGACCTCGAGCCGGCCACCCAGGATCAGCGCTCGCTCCTGCATCCCAAGTAGACCCATGCCGGGGGCTCGATCGCCGGCTGCGGACTCTGAGCCTCTGCCATCGTCCCTGACCGAAACGGCAAACTGGCTTCCCAGCGCCGGACCCAGGGCGACCTCTACCAGGCCGGCGCCACTGTGGTTCCGCACGTTGGTCAGGGCTTCTTCGATGATGCGATAGAGGTTGAGCGCCGCCTGCGATCGGAGGCGCAATGGCCAGGACGGCGAGACCGACAGGCTCACGTGAACGTGGGTCCTCTCTTCGAAGCGACTCAGAAGCAGTCGCACCGCGTCGGCAAATCCCTCCTCGATTCCGGTCTCGCCTCTCAGGTCATAGAGGACACGACGCAGGTTGCTCAGAACATCCCGAGTGGACTCTTGCAGCTCGTCCAGCTGCCGCAAAGCGCTCTGCCGGCCGATCTGCTCGACCTTGAAGTTCTCGAGCTCGATCAGCATCGTGGTGAGCGTTTGCGCCACGCGATCATGTAGCTCGCGGGCAAGCATTCGGCGGATCTCATCAGAGCTTTCGCTTTGGCTACCTACGTGCGTCGACTCGTCGGCCAATAATGGCCTAGCCACCCCTACCTTGCTCCCTTCTGAATAAATGATTGACGCGATCGAGGTGTCCGAAAACCCAAGGCAATTCGGCCCTGGGCTAGGCCTTTTCTCACCAAAAAGGCACTGCAAGCACTAAAGCGTGCGGGAATTCCCAAGTCAATGGATAGAACTGACCATTTTTGCTCAGGCTATTCTTTGGAAGCAATCGGGAACGCGCCCGAAGGGGCCGGATCAGTCCCGGATTTCTTGGGCGGCGGCGGATGCGGCCTGGGTGCGATTGCGCACCTTGAGCACCGTCAGCACCTCGTGAACGTGCTTGTTCACCGTCGCGATCGAAATGCTCAGACGCGCTGCGATCTCTCGGTTGGTGCGGCCCAGGCGCACCTGTTCGAGGACCTGTCGCTGGCGTGGGCTGAGTCCGTTGACGCGTCCGTTGGCGCGTGGGGAGTGGCGCGCCGGCCTTGTCCGGTTGCGAGTCCCATTCGAGTTGGTGGCGGCCAGGCGCCTGATTGAGCTGACCATCTCAGCGACGGGCATGGCCTTGGACAGGAACATGTCGGCGCCTGCTCGCTTGCTCGCCTGGCCGACCCTGATGTCCAGGCTCGCGCTGATCACAGCGACCCTGACCTCAGGCCATTTCTCAGTCACCTCGCGGGTTGCCGCAACCCCATCTTTGCCGGCACCCATGTAGACGTCCATGAGAATGACGTCAACTGGAGTTTTCTTCATCAGCGCGTCGAGGTTGACGGCCGAGCCCGCCTCCCACGTGATATCGATGTCCGACTCCCGTTCCAGAGCTCGCTTCAGGCCCAGCCTGAAAACGGGATGATCATCGACGATCCCCACGCGAATCGCCGAACGGCGCTGACCTGCCCCTGCGATGTGCCCCAACCCTCCAGGCTCCTTGTGGCGGTCCACCAACCGCCGACCCAAGGACGCTAGGCATCATAAGGCAAGTTTCGAAAGTAATAAGTATTTCCTTGTCTGGCGTTTTGCCCGGGCGCTGGGACATTCGTCTCATTGGAGTCACGGGGTGTGGCGTGCGACGCTGCGGCTAGTGGGCGGAAGACATGACCGCCCGGCTGGAGGGTTTTAATGTCCACACAATCGGCTGGACGGTTCTTTTATAGGGTTTTCCTGCCGATCGCCGTGGCGGTCAACCTGGGACTTGGTGTCGCCGTGCTGAGCAACCTCAGGCCCGAGGGCTCGCTGGGCTGGCTGGAGATCATGTCAGGCGCCTTTTGCTGCGCGGTCGCCGGGTGGCTTGCGGCGTCTGCCTGGTCCAAGTCGTATTGGGGCGGCGCCATGGCCAGTCAGATAGCCGTGTGGCGGCAGATTGCCGACGCGTTCTTCGTCTGGCTCGAGGACACTCCGCTGCCAGCGGAGGCGCTCCAGGGGCTCAAGACCTCCCTGGACGAGGTGGGCCACCACCCCAAGTCGCGCTCGGTCTAGAGCCTGGTCAATCCGAGCGCCTGTGCCTGGGTAGCCCGCGCGGCCGGCCGCCGTGGGCTGTCTGCAGGGCACGCGGCTCCCCGATCCGGCTGAGCTCGTCCAGCGCCTGGCGCGCGCACGCCGCCACCTCTGCTGCTTCGGCGCTGATTCGCTCTGACTGGCGGTTGAGCTGGTCGTTCTCCAGGTCGTTCAGGTGGCCGGCAAGGTGCTCGAGCAACTTCCGCTGCCTCAGAACCATGGAATCGAAACGTTGCACCTCTTCGGTCAGCCTCGTCACGATCCGCACCAGATCGGTGCCGGGACCCTCAAGTTCCATCATCTGTCCAGCTTTCAAAACTACCTCGGCGCGAAGCGGCCGGCAATCCACAATTTCGATGGTCGGGCCCCCTGGAAACTGATGGGCGACCGGCCAGGGAACCAGCCAGGCCTCGCGCGTCCTCCTATTGATGCTTAACGCTGTTGGCGCCGCAATCCGGTGATCGGCTAGGACACATGCTCCCATTCGGGTAGGCGGAGGGCCCGTGACCACGAGTCCAGGGGCTGACGGGCGGCGACGGCCTTGAAGGCCCGGAACTGGGCGTGCCCGATCACCAGGAGTCGGGCGTCGGACTCCGCGACGACGCTCTGCTCGTTGAGAGACCTATCCCACATCGCCGCCCACCCCAGGCTGTCGCCGGGTCCTAGGCGAAGTGCGGTCCCGTTTGAGGTTGCCCGAAGCGCCCCTTCCACAACCACGAAGAGCTCGGTGCAGTAGCGGCCGGCCTGGGCCACAGGGGCGCCGGCCGGCAGTCGGATCTCGTCGGCGCTGCTGAGCAGAGACCGGACGTCCCTGTCTGAGCAGTCCGCGAGCTCGCGGACGGCGCGGAGAGCGCCAAATCGCACGGCGGCGAAGCTTGGCAGCGACACTCTCATGCCCATCTGTGCGACCTCGCCACCGGAATGGTCGCCTCGTAGATTCCCTGCGAGTGAGTCAGCTCCGCGTCGGGATGGAAGCGCCGCAGCAGATGCAGCGCCGCCCGGTTGTCCGCTTGCATGGACAGGGAGAACTGCCGAATGCCCGCGGGCCGTGCCAGCTCGGACAGCGCGCCGAGCATCCGCGTTGCCAGCCCCTGACGCTGCCAATCATCGGCGACCACGACCGCGACCTCTGCTATGTCCGTGCCGGAGCGCCGCGCGTAGCGCGCGACGCCGATGATCTCGCCGTCGAGCACCGCCACCACCGCTTCCCGGTCGTGATGGTCGATGTCCAGCAGGCGCTTCGGCTGCGCTTGCTCGGGACGCGCCAGCGGGCTGTGAAAGCGCCGGTAGATCGTCTCGGGAGAGAGCCGGTAGAAAAACCGGCGCAGCTCCATGCCATCCGAACTCTCCAGGCGCGCGAGCCTGGTTTGCCCCGCCGCCTCAGCCTCGATCGCCACCATCTCACCCACCTCCGGGCCTTACGAAAGAACCTGGGTCGATAAACAAATAGCACGAACGGTCGTAATAAGTCAAGTATAACCGACCGATCGTGCTAATATGTGGCTCGAGATGGCTGTCCAGGCTCCTACCACCGACAAGCGGCGGATCCGCGGCGAGCGCACCCGTCAGGCGATCCTGAGCCGGGCCGGCCAGCTCGCGTCAGCCGAAGGGCTGGAGGAGGTCTCACTTCAGCGGCTGGCGGGCGACCTCGGCATCAGCAAGAGCGGCCTGTTCGCCCACTTCGGCTCCAAGGAGGAGCTGCAGCTGGCCACGGTTGAGGAGGCAGCACGGGTTTTCACCAAGGAGGTGCTGAAGCCAGGCCTCAGCGTGCCGACCGGCCTTGGCCGGCTCTGGGCAATGTGCAACGCACATCTCTCATACCAGGAGAGGAAGGTCTTCGCCGGGGGCTGCTTTTTCGAGGCCGCCTCGGTCGAGTTCGACAGCCGTCCGGGTCCTGTACGCGACGCGGTGGTGGAGAAGGTTCGCTACTGGTCGGGCAGCCTGGCTCGCGCCGCCCGCGAAGCACAGGCCGCGGGCGAGGTGAGCCCTGACGTCGATCCCGAGCAGCTGGCGTGGGAGCTTGGGAGCCTGCTCAGTGCTGCCAACCGCAGCCATGTGATCGACGGCGGCGGCCAGGCCTTCGATCGGGCGCGGCGTGCAATCCGCGACCGTCTGCAGCGCGTGGCCACCAGCTCGGCGGCGCCTCTGCCCGGAAGCTGACCAACCGGTCCAGATGGGAGCGCCCTAACGCGCGCGCCTCCCTGAATCAGGAAAGATCGACGCGATCTCCGGTGGGGCCTCGAGCCCGAGCTCATCAAGCCTTTCCAGGATGCGGGGCCGGATGCCGCTCGCCGCGAACCGGCCGATGACGTGACCGTCCGTGTCGAAGCCGGTACGCGTGAAGCGGAATATCTCCTGCATCGTGATCACCTCTTCTTCCATCCCGATGATCTCGCTGATCTGCACGACCTTTCGAGTGCCATCACGCAAACGCTCGACGTGAACAACCACGTTCAGGGCGCTCGCGATCTGCGCCCTGATCGCCCGCACTGGAAGGTCGTAGCCGGCCATGAGCACGAGGGTTTCGATCCTGGCAAGTGCGTCGCGAGGTTTGTTGGCGTGGAGCGTGGTCATGGATCCGTCGTGGCCTGTGTTCATCGCCTGCAGCATGTCCAGGGCCTCCGGACCCCTCACCTCGCCGACGATGATGCGGTCCGGCCTCATGCGAAGCGATGTGACGACGAGGTCGCGAATGGTGATCCCGCTGCTGGTGGACGAAGAAGGGCGCGTCTCGAGGCGGGCCACGTGGCGTTGACGCAGCTGCAGCTCGGCCGCGTCCTCGATCGTCACGATCCGCTCGTCATCTGGAATGTAGCCCGACAAGACGTTGAGCAGGGTCGTCTTGCCGCTGCCGGAGCCGCCGCTCACCAGCACGTTCGCGCGGGCCTGGACGCACGCCTTCAAGTAACCAAAGGCGCTCAGGCTGCAGCTGCCAAGGCGGATCAGGTCGGCCATGTCGAGCGGACCGCGGACGAACTTGCGGATGGTGAGCATCGGACCGTCGACCGCCACCGGCGGGATCGCCACGTGGACCCTTGAACCATCGGCGAGCCGTGCGTCGCCG
>DATHDR010000177.1:0-3076 GCA_035318965.1 Verrucomicrobiia bacterium
CAGCGCGGGGCCGGCGGCCAGGGTCAGCGCCGCGATCGTCATGGCGACGCGCGGAAAGGTCTCGCCGGTCAGACGTCCTCGACCGGCCGGCAGGCCGGTGGCACGCGCGCCGGCCACCATCCAAAGCACCCACGTGATGGCGCCCGCAACGCCAATCAGCCCGAAAAAGTCACCCGCTTCGAAAGTTGACTCGAGGCCGACGATGCGCGCCCCGAACGCGAGGCCGGGTGGAAGCCCCATTGCGGCAGCGATCGCGACCAGCGATGCAGCACCGGCGCGATCTGGAAGGAGGGAGAGACAGGCGGTCATCGCCGCTGCCGTGCCAAGCGCGACGAGGCCGGCGCTCACCCCAAGCGGTGTGCCAAGCGCGAGTGTCATCAGGGCGAATCCGCCGAGGCATGGGATCACCTCGCTTAGGAATTCGCGTCGCGTTGCCGCGGCCTGAGCGCGAACCGCGGCGCCGAGAGCGACCAGGACGCCGAGCGACGCCAGCACCGCATTGAACGCGACGTGCGGATAGCGGCCGTCACCCATCTCATAGGAGCGGGCCAGCAGGTAGAAGCCCAACGGGTAGAGGGTCGATACGACGAGCCCAGCCGCGCGCAGAGAGGGCCGCGACCATACCTGTGCAGGCCACGAGCGCCACGGCAGGAGCCCCGAAGCCAACACTCCGGCCAGCGCTATGAGGGAGAACACGGGCACCGTCAGGGCGGAGACGGGGATGGCGGAGTAAGCGGCCGTGCCGCCGCGAACCTGCAGGATCACGCCGGCCAGGCTGAGCGCCAGCCAGGCCGCGAGCAGCATGCTCCACCGCGGGCGGGGCGCTCGAACGTCCTCGGTGTCGAGCTGGACCACCGCGAGGGTGGCGGCGGTTCCTGCGGCCAGAGCGGTGAGGATGACAGCCCCAGCTTCGATCGCGCCCATCGCAGCGGCGATTCCGAGCAGACCCAGGGTCGCCTCCTGCCAGGTGCGTCGTTGAAGGGTGAGCAGCAGGGCGGACGGCAGCAGGACTATGAGCCCGAAGGCAAACGCAACTGCATCGACGCGAAGGTCAAGCCTCGAGCCGAAGCCAAGCGGGCCGAGGATGAGCTCCTGGGTCGAGCGCACGATCAGCCAGATAGCCATGAGGGCAAGCAGAGCCGCCCAGGCGCCGGCGCTCACGGCGAGCGGACCGATATTGAATCCGCTCAGACCGACTGCGGTGATCACGCCGGCCGCGATGAGCGGCAGCACGACTGGCGCGAGCAGGGCGATGGAGGGCATCGAGCCTGCTCTACTGTAGGCGGTCGATTGCGGCGCGAAGCTCGGCGGCTCGGTCCTCCAGCTTCCTGACGATCTCGTAGGGCGCTTTGGCGCGAAACTCAGGGTTGGCAAGCTTGGCCTCGGTTTTCTCGAGGTCCGCCGTCAGCCGCTTGAGCTCGGCGTGGCGGCGGTTGTCACCCGCGCCGGCTGCCTGCCGGTGCCCGCGCACCTCCTCGACGATCGTCATGACCGCGCCGAAAAGCTCCTCAGCCGCGGGGTCGACCGACTCCAGCTCGGGCCACAAGGCGCGCATCACGAAGTCGCTGTGGCCGGGCATCCGGGACCACAGCTCCTCGGTGACGAAAGGCATGAATGGATGCAGCAGGCGAAACAGGTGGTCGAGGCAGTAGTACGCGACGTCTTGCGCTACCGCGTCGCCTGCGCGCAGCCGCTCTTTTACCGCCTCCAGGTACCAGTCGCAGAACTCGTTCCAGGCGAAGCCGTACGCGGCGTTGATCGAGTCCTGGAACGTGAAGCCCTCGATGCCCGAGGTGATCGCCGCGCACGCATGCGAGAGCCGCGAGAGGATCCAACGATCCTCCAGGTGCTCATGCATCTCCAGCTTTCCCGGCTCGCCGGCGGACTCCGATCCAGGCGAGCTCAGGACCAGGCGAGTCGCATTCCACAGCTTGTTGCAGAACCGGCGATACCCTTCGACCCGGGTCTCGTCGAACCTCACGTCCTGGCTCGACATGGCGACTGAGGCCGCCCATGCACGGACCGCGTCGGTGCCGTACCTGTCGATGAGGTCGCGCGGGTCCACGCCGGTGCCCAGCGATTTCGACATGCGCCGCCCGTCCGTGGCTTGCACGACGCAGTGGATCGCCACGTCGTGGAACGGAACCTCGCCCATGAACTCGAGGCCCGTCATGATCATCCGGCTCACCCAGAGGTTGATGATCTCGCGGCCCGTGCTGTTCATGTCATTCGGGTAGAAGGCTTTCAACTCATCGGTCTCTTCGGGCCAACCGAGAGTCGCAAACGGCCAGAGCGCTGACGAGAACCACGTGTCGAGCACGTCGGGATCCTGCGTGAGCTGGATGCTCCCGCATTCCGTGCAGTCACGCGGGGGCATGACCGCCACGATCTGGTGGCCGTTCTCGCAGTACCAGACCGGGACGCGGTGGCCGAGCCACAGCTGCCGCCCGATGTTCCAGTCACGCAGGCCGCGCAGCCAGTCCAGGTATGTGCGTTCGTAGCGCTCTGGATGCCAGCGAACCTTTCCGGCGGCGGATGCGGCCAGCGCCTTGTCCCGCATCGTCTCCATGCGCAGCCACCACTGCTCGCTGATCAGCGGCTCGATCACCGTGTGGCAGCGATCGCAGTGGCCGACCTCATGGGCATAGGGCTCCTCTTTGACCAGGAATCCCTGGGCTTTCAGGTCGTCGACGACCTTCTCGCGCGCCTCGAGCGCGGGCATGCCGTCGTAGGGAAGCCCCGGGACGTTCATCGTGGCATCCGGATGCATGCCGTTGATCAGCTCCAGGGAATGCCGCTGGCCGATCTCGTAGTCCATCGGGTCTTGGCCGGGCGTCACCTTGAGCGCGCCGGTGCCGAAATCCTTCTGGACAGCCTCGTCGCCAACGATCGGCAGCTTTCGCCCCACCAGAGGGAGGATCGCGGTCTTGCCGATCAGAGACTTGTATCGCTCGTCTGTCGGGTTGACAGCGACCCCGGTGTCGGCGAGCATCGTCTCCGGCCGCACGGTCGCGATGATCACCTCGCCACCACCTTCAATTGGGTAGTTGATGTAGTACAGCGTGTCTTTGTGCTC
>DATHDR010000178.1:0-2048 GCA_035318965.1 Verrucomicrobiia bacterium
GAACAGCCAGCGCCGGGACCAGCACGATGACCGGGCGCCGCATCACCCAAAGCGCCATCGAGTGCCACGCGCCGGCCCCCTCGCGTCGCGCGCCGAGGAAAGGGAGCCTGAGCCTGTCGACGCGTCCTCCCAGCACGGAGAGCAGCGCCGGAAGGAAGGTCAGGCCATAAACGATGGCCATCGCGACGACGATCGCCCCCCCCGCTCCCATGGAGGCGAGAAAAGTGCCCTGGTAAAACAGCATGGCCGAGAGTCCGATCGCGACGGTTATGCCCGAGAACGTGATCGCGCGACCCGCCGTTGACATCGATGTGGCGATCGCGTCTTCTCTCGTAGCACCCGCCGCGAGCTCATCGCGGAACCGGTTGACGATAAACAGCGAATAGTCGATCGCCACGGCAAGACCGATCAGCGTCACGACGTTCATGGCGTATTGCGACACGTCGGTGAAATGCGCCAGAAACAAGGTGCCACCGACACCGCCGGCGATCGCGAGCAGGCCCACGCCGATCGGCAGCACGGCGGCGACGATCGAAGCGAAGATCAAAACCAATAGCAAAAGGGTCACCGGTAGGGCGACCACCTCCGCTCGATTCAGATCGTTCTCGAGCGACTTGTTGAAAGCTAGATTGATCGGGACCTGGCCTGTGGCGACGACGCTCAGCGGACCGGGATGTACCTCACCAACGACCTGACTGACGTAGCTCTGTGCCTTTCGCGAGTCGTCCTTGACGCCCACGATGACGAGAGCCTTGTGCGAGTCTTTGGAAAACAATGCCGCCTTCTGATCGGCCGGTACGCTGTAAGGCGTTGTCACCGTGGTAACGCGCGGATCGCTGCTCAGCGGAGCGACCGCGTCTTGCAGCGCGCTTTGAAAGGCCGGGTCGTCAGCAGCAAGGCTGGGACTGCTGAAGATCAGCGTGAAGCTGGAGCCGCCACTCGCCGTCACACCCTGCGGGTGGATCTCGTCCCTGATGAGCTTTGCCGCTTTACCTGCCGGCAGGTCGGCGCCGAAGCCGCCGTTGTCTGCGAGCGTTCCGCCGGTGAGAATGGCAAGGATCGACAGGCCGAGCAGCAGGGCCGAAGCGATGAGCGTGGCCCAGCGAAAGCGGTAGACAAAACGGCCCCAGCGGGCAAACATGACCACTCAAGATACCGGCCGGGGTATCGGGGCTCGCTTACGTCGTGACTACTTCAGCTTCCACTGGATGCCCTTGAGGATGGGCGCGGACTCGGCGGTTAGGTTCTGCATGTAAGTCTGGGCGGTGATCATGACGACGGCGTACCAGACGCTGCCATCGGCGTTCGTGCCCACGAAGAGAGACGCCTGAGCGGGCAGCGAGCGCCCGCTTGACACGAGGGTGAAGCATAGGTTCCAGAAGATTCCCGGCACGCCCCCGAGGGAGCCGGTAGTGGGCCTGACGCCACCACATTCCACCGTGTCCGGATACTTGGCCTTTAGAGCCGCATCAGCCCCAGCCTTTTGCTGTTGCGCCGTCATCTTTGGGTTTTGAGTACCGCTCGCGACGGAAACAAACCCAAGGCCGTTTGGATCCGAGAGCGTGATCGACTCGTTGTCCTTGGCCGATACTGCCCATCCGGCAGGCACGGGAATGGTGACGACAGGGTTCGACGCAGTCGGGCCCTGGAGCGCGGTCGGCGAGGGGACTGGACTCGGTGATCCGGCCGGGCTAGGGCTCGGCACGTCGGCCGTGATGCCACCGCTGAGACTGGCCTTCCCGCCAAGAAGAGCGATCGCGGTTCCGCAGCCTGCCATGACGACGATGAGGGCGACGACGGCGCTGATGATGAGGATCCATGGCGTGCGATGGACCGGCGCCTGCGGCATCGCCGCGGCGGGCGCGTAGTACGGGCTCGCATAGGCGACGGGAGCCGCCGGCGGCGAGGCGTACGCGACCGCCGGTGCAGTCGCGGTTGGTGCTGCTGCTTGCGGCGGTGTCGCCAACCACGAAGGTGGTGCGGGCGGCGGCGCCGCTTGAGCCCCGGCAGCTGCCGCGGTCAGCGGCGTACCGCATGCCTGGCAGAAC
>DATHDR010000179.1:0-2336 GCA_035318965.1 Verrucomicrobiia bacterium
GCCGGACTCTTGGAGAGGGTCGGCTGGGGTAACCATTTCGAGGTCAAGGCCGACGCCGCGCTGATGTTCGCGGTCGGTCCGGTGGCGCGCGAGGGACGGGAGGGCCAGATGGTCCGGCTCGATGGGAAAGCCCTCATCTGGCCTCGTGTGATCCAGGCTGGAGACGTTCGCGCGCTCGAACTTGACTTCGAGATGGGCGGCGACTTGTTGCGCGCTCGCAACGAGGGCTGGGAAGACCTAGTGCCGATCGCCGAATTGGTGGCAAAACTTGAGTCGGTCTCTATCGGGGTTCATCTGACTTACCGATCGGGGAGCGGTTCCATCCCGTGGCTCGGCTACCTCTACAGACAGCAGCAGGAGGTCGGGACCTTCTACGTCTGGGGCGCGGAGCTTCGACGCACGGCAGCGGAGTACTGGTCGGAGATTGGCCGGGACGACTTGGCGAAGATCGTCGACGACAGCTTCACCGGCCGCGACATCGACAAACTGTGAGCGTGGGGAATCAGCGGCCGCAAATAGGGCAGTGCGCCCGGATCGAGCGCTCTGTGGCGCGAACGGAAACCGAGGATCAGGTCGGTGTCGAACTACTTTCGAGGAACTGCCTTTGATCCCGCCGAGCAGCGGCCCATCCACGGCTCGGAGCGGCCGTGCTCGGGAGTGCTATGCAGGAAGCCGCCCAAGCAGCGATGCTAGGGAAACCTGTGGCTGGGGATCGTCCTGCTCGCTGCGGACCTCTTTGAGCAGTTCGCCGATCTGAGCCCCGCGGCCGTTCTGCTGGTCGTCAGCGCGAGCATGGGCGAGCGCGGTGAGGGCAAGGTCGTACTCGCCAGCGTCAATGGCGACCTCGGCGAGGGCAAGCTGAGCGTCCGGGCCTGACCACTCGCTCTCCCCTCGCTGCGCTGCTAGATGGATGGCGCGAGTCAGGAATCCCAAGGCGAGGTCATTGAGACCGAGGCGATTCATCGCCGATCCGAGGTTCCACGGGTAGGCGGGCTCACTTGGATCGAGGCGCATCGCTTGTCCATAGAGCGCCAGCACGCGGTCGAGCTTTCCTTCAGAGAGGAAGCGCTCGGCGGTCTCGGCCTCCGGCCAGCGCCCCGGTGCAAGCGCCTCGGTGAGCAGCTCGTCGGCCTCGCCGACAAGCGCCTCGGCCTTAGCTGCGGCTTCGGGGGCGACGTCCACGGGCTCTCGTGTATTGGCTTCTTTGCTCATCGTTCAGTTCTTTCCACCAAGCCTGCCAGCGCTCGGCACGCTCTGGATTGTGACGCACGCCGAGGATCTCCTCACCGCGCCCGACGAGATCGCAGACCCGAAGCTGCTCTTGGCTCTCGGGGTCAACGCCTGCGGGGTCGTTCCAGTTGCGTGGAGGTCGGGGCACCGCCCGAGTCTTTCAGCGTAGCGAGACGGACCGTTTTGCTGTTGCCGCGACGAGCGCGTTGTCGATCAGAAGCCTCACCCGGGGATGGCGAGCGGCAGCTCGCGCTCCCGCACGGCCTCGGCCGCGTAGCGCATGGCCTCACGAATGTCCTCGGCCTCCAGGTCTGGATAGGCGGCAACGATCTCCGCCTCGTCCATGCCGTCAGCGACCATGCCGACGACGGTGGCCACCGGAATCCGCAGGCTGCGGATACACGGGACTCCGCCCATCTGGTCAGGTCGCACGGTGATCCGCGTGAAGCTCATTGGCAGATCATCGCAGAGCTTCCGATTTAGGTCGAGATTTGTCTGGCTGCTTCTCATAGAGCCTCCTTTCGAGGTGGGCTGGGTCGATGAGAGCCAGTGGACCCGCGACCGCGGGAGCGGAACCGAGCCCGCAGGGCGAGGGGAACCCCCTTGCGGGGTTGCAGCGCCCGCGGCGTGGGTCAAGCTGGGTCGAGGGAGAGCCAGACCGCCTCGAAGCGAGGAGCCGCGTTGAACGGCATCCGCAAACATGGGTCCTCTACAGGGCACTGGTTCCACGGGCTCAGGGAGTGCGCTCTGCGACGCCCTGGCTATCCACTTTTTCTTTCAGCAAGTTTTCGCCAAGGCCCCCTTCGGGAGAGAGGGCCTTGGCAAAAACACAGCCGAAAGAGAAATAGCTGTCTAGCCAGGTCCAACAGTCCCAGATCGCGGCACTCCCTACCCGTGGGGCTCAGCTTCCTCCGGTGGCTACCCGGCGCGAACGAGCGCACAGACGCTTCTCGGAGATGGCCCTTAGCC
This sequence comes from Verrucomicrobiia bacterium, assembly GCA_035318965.1. GTDB lineage: Bacteria > Chloroflexota > Dormibacteria > Dormibacterales > Dormibacteraceae > Palsa-870. Next base: position 2,200 of record DATHDR010000179.1, read on the forward strand.
TCAATCCACCGATTCACCCTCACAGATAGGCGAATCGCCGCCAGCGACCGTGTGAACGGCGAAAACCGCCGGCTCGAAGGTGTTGTCGGACGGCGGCGGCCCGCGTAGGGCCATCCGCCGGTGGCCGGTGACCGTGA
>DATHDR010000180.1:0-7237 GCA_035318965.1 Verrucomicrobiia bacterium
CGGAGCCGCCTGTGGCCGAAAGCCGCAGCCGCTTTCGTCTCATGCTCGTCGACCTCAAGGAAGGGGTCGACGCGCTGCGCGCGTCGCGCGGCCTTCTGCTTGCGTTCGGCCAGGTGAGCATCGCCGTGTTGGTGCTGTTCATGCTCTTTGCGCTGGCGCCCGCGTACGTGAGCAAGGTCATCGGCATCGCCGCACAGGACTCTTACGTCATCCTGGGTCCGGCGACCGCAGGAGCCATCCTCAGCGCGGTGCTGCTCGGCCAGTTCGTGCGCAACGTCGACCGCTCGCGCCTTCTGGCCGGCTCCCTGGTGGCGAACGGTATGACGATGCTGGCGCTCGCCGCCGTTCCGCAGGCGATGGCACAGTTCCCCGACCTCCAGGTTCACAACCGGATCACCGCCGCCACCTTCAGCTTCCTGCTGGGTGTCGAGTTCGGGGCGATCATGATCCCGGCGATCACTTACCTGATGGAGTCGACCAGCGACGAGATCCGCGGCCGGATCTTCGCGCTTCTCTACATGGTCATCAACGGCGTCACCGCTGTGCCCGTGCTCGTGGCTGCTGCGCTCTCCGACACCATCGGAACCGCCCATGTCATCGGGGGGTTGGGAGCGCTGCTGGCAGCCGGGGGGGTGGCGATCATCGTGGCCTCGAGGCCGCGACATGCTGTGCCACGACCAGGATGACCCCGATCATGCCAAGCACGATGAGCCCTCCGAATCCGATCCCGCGAACGATTGCTTCCAGCAGTGCGAGGTTGCTGCCCACCAGGTAGCCGGCGACACCAATGACGATGGCCCAAGCGAGACTCCCAATGGCGCTCAACACCTGGAAGCGCCAGAACGGCATCCGGGACATCCCGGCGAGCATCGATCCCCACGTGCGCATGCCCAGGACGAACCGTCCGGCCAGGATGGCCCTGCCGCCGTACCGTGCGAAGAAGAGCTCTGAGCGTGCGATGTGGTCGGGGCGGATGCGGAAGAGGCTGCCGAAACGTTCGACGAACGGCCGCCCGCCCCTGTAGCCGAGGAAATACCCGATGTCGGCGCCGGCCGTCGCGCCTGCGAAACCGATGAGCATCACAACGATCACAGACTGATGTCGAGCCGCTGCCCATGCAGAGGCGGCGAGCAGGAGGGCCTCGCCCGGAACCGGCACTCCGGCGCTCTCGACGAGACTGGCGAGGCCGGCCACCGGATTACCGAGCGCATCCACGAGACCGAACCAGTTCAAAGCCGTCCATATACTGGACGACCCCATGGCTGAGTACGGCGAGCACGAGTCAGGCGACGATCCGCTGCAAGTGCTGCGGCACTCGACCGCGCACCTCCTCGCCGCCGCCGTGACAGAGCTTTACCCCGACGCGAAATACGGCATCGGCCCCCCTGTGCAGGACGGCTTTTACTACGACTTCGAGTTCAAGCAGCCTGTCTCGGAATCCGAGCTGGGGGCCATCGAGTCGCGCATGCGGCGCATCGTCAATGAGGACAGGCCGTTCGTCCACGAGACGCTGTCGCGTGAGGGCGCCATCGCCGAGTTTCGCAAGCGGGGCCAGGACTACAAGCTCGAGCTGATCGCGGACAAGGTCGAAGGCGATGAGGTGAGCGTGTATCGCACGGGCGAATTTCTCGACCTGTGCCGAGGACCACATGTGAGGTCGACCCGAGACCTGAAAGCTTTCAAGCTGCTGCGCGTCGCCGGCGCCTACTGGCGCGGAGATGAGAAGAAGCCGCAGCTGACACGCATCTACGGAACCGCGTGGCCGACCCCGCAGCAGCTCGACGACTACCTCAAGTTTCTCGAGGAGGCCGAGAAGCGGGACCACAAGAAGATCGGCAAGGACATGAAGCTCTTCATGGTTGACGAGCGCGTTGGTCCCGGCCTCCCGCTGTGGCTTCCCGATGGCGCGACCGTCCGTCGCGAGCTGGAGCGTTTCATCGTCGACGAGGAGCTCTCGCGCGGATACCTGCACGTCCGGACGCCGGACGTCGCCCGGCTCGAGCTGTACAAACAGAGCGGCCACGCCCAGCTCTACAAGGAGTACATGTACCCGCCGATGAAGTTCGAGGACGGCGAGGAGCTCGAGCTGCGGCCGGTGAACTGCCCTCACCACATCGTCATCTACCAGTCCGACCTGCGCAGCTACCGCGACCTGCCGATGCGTATCGCCGAGATCGGCAACAACTGGAGGTATGAGCGGTCCGGCACGTTGATCGGCATGAACCGTGTGCGCTCATTCGCGCTCAACGACGCGCACATCTTCTGCACGCCCGACCAGCTCATGGGCGAGGTCAAGGGAGCGATCGAGCTGGCGCTCTACTTTTCAGACGTGCTGGGCATCGAGGATTTCTCGTACCAGGTCTCGACGCGGGACGACGTCAAGGACAAATGGCTCGGCAGCGAGGAGCAGTGGCAGGAGGCGCAGGCCGCACTCATCGAGGCGCTCGAGTCGATGGGTCAGCAGTACAAGATCGGAGTGGGGGACGCAGCCTTCTACGGCCCGAAGATCGACTTCCAGGTCAAGGACGCGCACCGCCGGGAGTTCACCAACTCCACGGTGCAGGTCGACTTCCAGCTGCCGCAGCGGTTCGACCTCGAGTACGTAGCCGAGGATGGCTCGCGACAGCGGCCGATCATGGTCCACCGTGGCGCCGCGGGCGCGATGGAGCGTCTGTTCAGCTACCTCATCGAGCGCTACGCGGGGGCGTTTCCGACCTGGCTCCACCCCATGCAGGTGATCGTGATCCCGATCACCGATGCACAGCTTGATTACGCCCGCCAGGTCGCCGATCGTCTTCGCTCGCTCCGCTTGAGGGTCGAGGTCGACGCCCGCCCAGAGCGAATGCAGCGCAAGATCCGCGATGCGCAGGCGCGCAAGGTGCCATACATGGCGATCGTGGGCGCCCGAGAGGCGGAGGCCGAGCACGTCAACGTCCGCGACCGAACGGGGAACCAGGTCGACTCTTCGCTCGAATCCTTCGCCAGCCTTGTCGCGACCGAGGTCGCGGAACGCCGGCGCTGAGCGCTCTCGTTGCCAGGGCGGCTGGGTTTAACCCAGCCGCGACTCAACCTGCATGCCACCCGAACGTTGCGGGGAGTAACTACTAAGTCAATCCAATCCCCGGGAGGGAGAGCAGGGGCGCGAAGCGCCCCGATGAGAGGGAACCGAGCCGGTTCCCTCTCATACTTACAGGCCGCCAGGAAGCCGGCCTACGCAGTCACCCTGCGCCGCGATCGGCACGACGTTGCCGGTGGTGATGTCACCGACGCGCGGCTGGCGCTGAGCGTCCCCGCCTGAAAAGACGTGCGTGTCGTCGATCCACCCGCACGCCTGCATCCCAGGGAACGTCTTGCTCGACTCCTGGATGACGGTATCGCCGTTCACGATGGTCGAGGTCTGGCTGCCATCGGGCGACAGGTAAGCTGGAGTGAAACCCTGGATCGCAAATGAACGCGTCGTCGTTCCCGTCCACGTAAGCACTGTTGCCTGGACGTCGCTCTCGCACACTGCGCCTGCAGGTGACGGGGCCCCAGCGATCAGACAACCAGGACCGCCCACGGTGAAGCGGCGAAACGCTGTCGCCGGGTCGACGACGTGAAACTCGGTCGGTCCGGCTGTGCCAGGGCCGCCGCCCTGGGTGCACGAAGGCACCTTTGCCACGATCAGGTTGTTGGTGCCGTGCCAGCCGGTCGGCCAGAGGGTGAAGGCGCCTGTCTCGCCGAATACCTCGGCATGATGGCCACCGCCGTTCAGGTCTTCGATGTAGAGCCTGGTCGAAGCTCCGCTGGCCGTGAAGTCGTCGACGACCACGGCAATCCTCTGGTCGTCAGGGCTGACGGCGAACATGCTGTGACGCGAGGGACCGATCGGCACCGTGGTCGCGCGGCCGGCATCCCCGTTGGGCGCGAGGTATCGAACCACGCCCAGGGCGTCCATGTAGTACACCCGCGCGTTGCTCGTGCTGACCGGGGCGGATACGACCGCAGCGGCGGCGTTGGCGCAGGTGGTTGCGCTCGGAGTGCTCGCCTGGGCGCTGGCGATAACCCTCCCGTCGATCCCGACCAGGCTCACGGTGTAGTTGCTGGTGGTCAAAGGGCTCATGAGCACGCCGTACGCACCGGTCAAGGGGGAGGGGGCGGTAGAGCCCGAGGCAGCCGCCGACGGCGTCGCCGATCGCGATGCCGACGCGGTCGAGGGCGATCTGGTCGCGGCGGTTCCGGGCAGGCTGCAGGCTCCGGCGAGCACCAGAGCCATTGCCCCGAGTGCTGAGGCACGGAGTCGGGTTTTCATCGACAAGGGCAACGCCACGATACCCATCGGGTTACGTTTCCGGTACCATCCAGCACCTGAAGCAGGGTCACCCACCCTCACCCCCAGGGCTTGGCTCGAAGGGGTCGCGGTTGATGGCGGATAGCTTCGGGCTGTCCGTTTTGTTTTATTTAGTCGAAATGGAGGAATAGCAGGACTCTGAATTTGCCTGAGGTAGCGTCTCATCTCGTTTAAGGAGCTGAGGATCAACGATCAGATCCGCAGTTCGGAAGTGCGGCTGATCGATGACCAGAACAACCAGTTGGGAGTGCTCTCCCTGGACGCCGCTCTGCGCATCGCAAGCGAGAAGGGACTCGACCTCGTCGAGGTGGCGCCGCAAGCGAGCCCGCCGGTCTGCCGGCTGATGGACTACGGACGATTCAAGTTCGAGACCATCAAGCGAGAGAAGGACCAGCGCCGCAAGCAGAACGTCATCAAGCTGAAGGAGATGAAGCTGCGACCGAAGGTCGCCGAGCACGACTTCCAGACGAAGTTCAAGGGTTTGAAGCAGTTCCTCGAAGCAGGAGAGAAGGTAAAGGTGACGATCATGTTCAGGGGCCGCGAGATGGTCCACCAGGACATCGGAAGAAGGATCCTCGACCGAGTCGCGGACGACGCGAAACCGTTCGCGGTCGTCGAACGCGCGCCCCTGCTCGAAGGTAAGAACCTCTTCATGATCCTGGCGCCGAGCCGCCAGGGCGCCGTCAAGGAGACAGCCACCAGTGCCTAAGCTCAAGACTCAGAAGGGCATCGCCAAGCGAGTGCGCGTGACAAAGACTGGAAAGCTGATGCGCGCGAGCGCGTGGAAGAGCCACTTGCTCGAGCACAAGTCCAAGAAGCGCAAGCGGAACTACGAGAACAAGCAGCCGGTGTCCAAGGCCGACCGCAAGACGGTCCGGCGGGCACTGGGGATCTAAGGCCATGGCAAGAGTCAAGCGGGGCGTCCCGGCTCATCGCCGCCACAAAGCGATCCTCGATCGCGCCAAGGGCTTCCGCCTCTCCAAGAAGCTGTTGTTCCGGCCCGCCAACGAGGCGGTGCTTCACGCGCTTGCTTACGCGTTCCGCGACCGGAGGCGGCGCAAGCGCGAGATGCGCCAGCTCTGGATCGCGCGAATCAACGCCGCTTCGCGACAGTCTGGGCTGCCGTACAACAAGCTCATGCACGGCCTCCGCCAGGCAGGAGTGGAGATCGACCGCAAGGTGCTGGCTGACCTGGCCGTGCGCGACAGCGGTTCCTTTGCTCAGCTGGTCGAGGTTGCTAAAAAAGCCCTCTGACGACCAGCTGATCTCAAGCCCGGAAAACGAGATCGTCCGCCGCATCAGGCGTCTCGCCCAACGGCGCGAGCCAGGCCTTGTCCTCCTGGAGGGCCCGCGCGTGCTCGCCGAAGCGGAGGCGGCCGGGCTGGAGCTGGATCTGTTGGCGGTGCGCGAGGGCGACGAGTTCGATGCCCGTTCTAAAAAGCGCGTCACCCTCAGCCGTGGGGTCTTCCGTGCCGTCAGCCAGACCGTCACACCGCAAGGCGTGATCGCGATCGCCAGGCTTGATGAAGCCGATGTCAGGGCGGCGATCGCGGCGGCTCGCGGCCGGCGCTGGCCGCTTGTCGTGCTGGACGGTGTGCAGGATCCGGGCAACGTCGGCGCGATCTGCAGAAGCGCGGCCGCAGCGGGCGCCCCTGCGCTTGCGGTGCTTCAAGGTTCCGCCGACCCCTACGGCGCCAAAGCCGTGCGGGCGTCGGCGGGAAACGTGTTCCGGCTGACGGTCGCCCGCGCCTCGTGGACCGACCTTGAGGATCTCGACGGCTACGGGGCTGCAGCCACGGGCGGCGTGCCCCTGGCAGAAGCCCCGATTGAGAATTCGGGCATGATCGTGCTCGGCAGCGAGGCGCACGGCCTCTCTCGGTCCGACCTCAAGCTCGTCACGGTCCACCTCAGCGAAGGAGTCGAATCGCTGAACGTCGCGGCGGCGGCTGCCCTGATCCTGTTCGAAGTAAGACGGAGGCTGGCGGCATGAGCGATTCGTCGGCACTTAGCGCCGAAGCGCTCGCCTCCATCGCTAAGGCACAAACCGAAGCCGAGCTCGAGGCGATCGAGGTCGAGTATCTCGGGCGCAAGAACGGGCGGATCAGCAGCCTTCTGTCGTCCATCGGCAAGCTGGAGCCGGCCGAGAGGGCCGCGCTCGGCCAATCGGCCAACGAGGCAAAAAACGCGATCGAAGGGGGCCTTGCGGCGCGCCGCGCTCAGCTTGAGGGCGAGCGACTTGCCGACATCGCGGAGACCGAGGCGATCGACATCACGTTCCCTGGTCCGCCGCTTGGGCGCGGCCACATCCATGTCCTGACACAGGTCCGCCGGCAGATCGAGACGGTGCTCGAGAGCCTGGGCTACCAGGTCGAGGAAGGCCCTGAGGTCGAGACCGAGTGGTACAACTTCGAGGCCCTCAACCTCACGGCCGGCCATCCCGCGCGGGAGAGCTGGGACTCCTTCTACTTCACACCGGAGCTGCTGCTGCGGGCGCACACGTCGCCCGTGCAGATTCGCGCGATGCAGCGGATCAAGGAACCGCCCATTTACATCATCACTCCAGGTCGCGTTTACCGGCGAGACGCGCTGGAGGCTACGCGGCTGCCGTACTTCAGCCAGGTCGAGGGCCTGGCGGTGGACAAAGCGCTGACGGTTGGAGACATGAAGGGCACGCTGCTCTACATGATCCAGTCCCTTTACGGAGTCGAGCGCAAGGTGCGCGTCCGCCCGAGCTACTTCCCCTTCACCGAGCCGAGCTTCGAGTTCGACGTGTCTTGCGGCATCTGCGGTGGCATGGGCTGCAAGAGCTGCCGCCACAAGGGCTGGCTCGAAGTCGGCGGCTGCGGCATGGTCCACCCGCAGGTGCTGCGCAACGGCGGCATCGACCCCACTATGTGGAATGGGTAC
>DATHDR010000181.1:0-7785 GCA_035318965.1 Verrucomicrobiia bacterium
GGCCGCGCGGAAGGAGATCGAGGCCGAGCGAGACCAGGCCGTGCGCTCGGTCCGGAGCGAGGTCGCAAGCCTGGTGGTGGCGGCGACGGAGAAAGTCATCGGCGAGACGCTCGACGACGCCAAGCACCGACAGCTGATCGACAAGGCCATCGGGGAGGTTGCAAGTGGCAACGGCAGCCGCTAGGCGATACGCGAGGGCGATCTTCGAGCTTGCGCATGACGAGGGCAATGTCGAAGCTTGGGGCCGGCGCCTGGCGCAGGTGCGTGAGGTGCTTTCGGATCCTGAGGTCGCGCGCGCGCTGACCAACCCGACCATCGCAACGGAGCAGCGAATGGCCCTGGTGTCGGACCTGTTCGATGGCGGCGAGGCCACGAACCTCGCGAAGCTTCTCATCGAGTCGGACCGCGTCCGCGACGTCGAAGCGATCGACGAAGAGTTCCAGCGCCTCGCCGACGAAGCCGCGGGTCGCGTGCGTGCCACCGTCACCACGGCGGTCGAGCTGAGCTCACAAGATCGCGATCGAGTTGCGGAGGAGCTTTCCAGGCGCCTTGGCAAGGAGATCCACCTCGACGTGCTGGTCGATCCCGGCATCCTGGGAGGGTTGAAGCTTCAGTACGGCGACCGGCTCGTCGACGCGAGCGTTGCCACCCGATTGCAGCAATTGCGACGCCGCCTCGCGGCCTCATAGGAGTTAGCTAAGTGGGAATCAGCACCAAAGAGATCTCGGAGGTCATCAAGGAACGGCTGAAGAATTTCGAGGCGAGCCTGGTCTCGACCGACGTCGGCCGGATCGTCGCGACCAGTGACGGCATCGCGCAGATCTACGGGCTGCAGAACGCCATGGCCGGCGAGCTGCTCGAATTTCCTCACGAGACATACGGCCTGGCGCTGAACCTTGAAGAGGACCAGGTGCGAGCTGTGATCCTCGGCGACTACGGTCACCTGCACGAGGGCGACGAGGTCCGTACGACCGGCCGGCTCCTCGAGGTGCCGGTGGGCGAAGCGCTGGTCGGCCGCGTGGTGAACCCGCTTGGACAACCGCTCGACGGCAAGGGTCCGATCAAGACCAGCAAGACGATGCCCATCGAGAGGATTGCTCCCGGCGTAATCACGCGCAAGCGCGTGGACAGCCCGGTCCAGACCGGCATCAAGGCGATCGACGCGATGATCCCGATCGGGCGCGGCCAGCGCGAGCTGATCATCGGCGACCGATTCACGGGCAAAACCACCGTCTTGCTCGACACGATCATCAACCAGAAGGGCAAGGACCTCATCTGCGTGTACGTGGCAATCGGGCAGAACGCAGCGTCCATCGCGCGCGCCACCGCGACGCTCGACGAGAACGGTGCGATGGACTACACGATCATCGTCGCCGCCACCGCGTCCGACGCCGCCTCCTTGAACTTCATCGCGCCATATGCAGGCTGCGCGATGGGTGAGTACTTCATGGAGCAAGGCAAAGAAGCCCTGTGCTGCTACGACGACCTCACCAAGCAGGCGTGGGCCTACCGCGAGCTTTCGCTGAACCTGCGGCGACCGCCGGGCCGTGAGGCATATCCCGGCGACGTCTTCTACCTGCACTCGCGACTGCTCGAGCGCGCTGCAAAGATGAACGAGGCGCATGGCGGCGGGTCGCTGACGGCGCTGCCGGTGATCGAGACGCAGGCCAACGACGTGTCCGCCTTCATCCCGACGAACGTGATCTCCATCACCGACGGGCAGATCTACCTGCAGTCAGACCTCTTCAACGCCGGGCAGCGCCCCGCCCTGAACGTAGGCATCAGCGTCTCACGCGTGGGCGGCGACGCCCAGACGAAGGCCATGCGGCAGGTCGCGGGCCAGCTGCGACTCGACCTCGCCCAGTACCGCGAGCTCGCGGCGTTTGCCCAGTTCGCCTCGGACCTCGACACCCAGACCCGCAACCAGCTCGAGCGCGGCGCACGCCTGACCGAGCTGCTCAAGCAGGACAAGTACCAGCCCGTGCCGCTGGCAGAGCAGGTTGCGGTGATCTACGCCGGAACGCAAGGGTTCCTCGACAAAGTCCCGGTGGCCAGGGTCCGCGAGTGGGAGGCCGGTTACGTGCGCTTCCTCAAGAGCGAGCGGGCGGACGTGCTGGCGGCGATCGAAAAGCAAAAGGCATTGGACGACAGCTTGTTCGAGCGCCTGAAGGCCGCGATCTCGACCTTCAACCACCAGTTCGGAGTCGAAGGCTACAAGGACGTACCCGACTCAGCCACCCCTCCCCCTTCAGGGGGAGGGCAGGGTGGGGGTGGAGCCAAGCCAGCAACAGCCGCGGCCAAGGCCCCGCCAGCGCCCGCAGCGACGGAGCACCCCAAGCCGGCCAAGGCTGCGGCACCGGCGCAAGCTCCGGCCAAGGCTCCGAACGCGCAGGCCTCCTCTAAAGAAGAGGATGCGGAAGTCCGGCCATCGCAGCTCGACCAGATCCGAGCCGCCATCGCCGACCCCGAAACGAAACCCAAACCGGCCCCCAAGAAGCCAAAGGCTGGATAAGTGCCGGCATTCAGGGACATCGTCAGGCGGATCGACTCGATCCGAAACACGCAGAAGATCACCAAGGCGATGCAGGTCGTCGCGGCGACTCGCCTGAAGCGGGCTCAAGCCGCGGTCCAGGCGACTCGTCCCTACTCCGAGAAGATGCTCGAGGTGCTTCAGACGGCGGCCGAGCGCGCCACCGAGTACAAGCACCCCTTTCTTGTGCGCCGTGAGGGCAAACGCGCGGTGATGATCCTCGTGACGACGGACAAGGGCCTGTGCGGTGCCATCAACGTGAACAACATCCGCGCCGCCACGCGTTACATGAACGAGCACCACACCGAAGGCCAGCGCTACGTCACGATCGGCCGGAAGGGCCGCGACTTCCTGCTCCGCTACCGCCGCGAGGTGATCGCGGAGGTGAGCGGCGTATCGGACAGGCCGACCGTGGCCGAGGTCCTCCCGGCGATCACCGTCGCCCTCGAGGAATACGCGAAAGGCAACACCGACGCAGTCATCCTCTGTTACTCGAAGTGGATCTCGACCATGAAGCAGGAGCCGGAGATCCGCGTGCTGATCCCGGCAGAGATCCCGACCCGTGAGGCCGCAAAGGGCGACGCGCCGCGGGCCGACTACATCTACGAGCCCGACCCGGAGTCGGTGCTCGACGGCCTGCTGCCTCGATACGTCGAGACGCAGGTGTTCCAGGCCGTGCTGGAGAACAAGGCCAGCGAGTACTCGGCCAAGATGATCGCGATGCAGAACGCGACCGATGCTGCCGGCGACCTGATCGACGCGCTCACGCTGTACGCGAACAAGGTCCGCCAGGCCGGCATCACCACAGAGCTCATGGAGATCGTTAGCGGCGCCGAAGCCATGCGGGCGTCGAGCTGAGGGAGGGCGAATAGATGGCCAAGACGAAACATGCACCCAGGCCGGAGAAGAAAACCACCAAAGACGGTCGTGTCAGCCAGGTCATCGGCGCGGTGGTCGACGTCGAGTTTCCGCCTGGCGAGCAGCCGGAGCTGTTCGAGGCGCTCGAGGTCAAAACCGGCGACGGGCGCACCGTGGTGCTCGAGGTCGAGGGCGCCATAGGCGACAACGTCGTGCGCACGATCGCGATGGACGCAACCGAAGGCTTTCGCCGCGGGGACCCGGTGAAGGCTACCGGCGGTCCAATCTCAGTTCCCGTTGGAGTGGAGACGCTGGGCCGCATGTTCAACGTCATCGGCGCCCCAATCGATGACGAACCTGCCCCGGAAGGCATCACCCGATGGCCGATCCACCGGCCTGCGCCGCCGGTATCCGAGCAGCAGGCCAAGGTGGAGATCCTCGAGACCGGGATCAAGGTCATCGACCTGATCTGCACGTTCGCCAAGGGCTCGAAGATCGGGCTGTTCGGAGGAGCCGGCACGGGCAAGACCGTGATCGTGCAGGAGCTGATCCGCAACATCGCCTACCAGCACAAGGGCCGCTCGGTGTTCGCCGGAGTGGGCGAGCGCACGCGCGAGGGCAATGACATGTATCACGAGATGCAGGACGCGGGTGTGCTGCCGCAGACCGCCCTCGTGTTCGGGCAGATGAACGAGCCGCCGGGCGCGCGCGCGCGCGTCGGACTAACTGGGTTGACGATGGCGGAGTACTTCCGCGATGCAGAGGGCGCGGACACCCTGCTCTTCATCGACAACATCTTTCGCTACCTGCTCGCGGGGTCCGAGGTCTCGGCGCTGCTCGGCCGGATGCCTTCCGCCGTCGGCTACCAGCCCACGCTTGCGACCGAGATGGGTGAGCTGCAGGAGCGCATCACGTCGACGAGCAAGGGCTCGATCACGTCGGTGCAGGCCGTGTATGTTCCGGCCGACGACTACACCGACCCCGCCATCCAGACCGTGTTCGCGCACCTTGGCGCGACCGTGCGCCTCGAGCGGTCGCTGGTCGAGATCGGCATCTATCCAGCCATCGACCCCCTCGGTTCTTCGAGCCGCTTCGTCGAGCCCTCGGTTGTCGGGCAGGAGCATTACGACGTTGCGCAGGGCATCAAGAGGACCATGCAGCGCTACAAGGACCTGCAGGACATCATCGCCATCCTCGGCATGGAGGAGCTGTCGGACGACGACAAGCAGGCCGTCTCGCGAGCCCGAAAGATCCAGCGCTTTCTGTCGCAACCGTTCAACGTCGCGCAGCGCTTCACGGGACGCGAGGGCAAGTCGGTGCCGATTCGCGAGACCGTGCGCGGGTTCAAGGAGATCCTCGACGGCAAGCACGACGACCTGCCGGAGCAGGCGTTCTACATGGTGGGCACGATCGACGAGGCTCGCGCGCAAGGTGAAGAGATGAAAAAGCGGCAGGCTTCGTAGGTGGAAAGATGCTCCGCGGGGGCCCTCCCGCGCCAAAGGCGCGGGGACCCCAGTGGTGTGGGGGAAGGGACGTGAAGTACCCCCTTCGGGTCGTGAGTGTGGAGCGGAGCCTCTTTGAGGGTGACGTCGAGTTCATCATCGCCAATGGTGCGGACGGAGAGCTGGGCGTCCTCGCGCGCCACGCTCCCCTGATGACAATCCTCAAACCGGGACCGCTCAGGATTCAAGAGACGTACGGCGGACCCGAGGAGATCCTCTTCGTCGGAGGCGGTTTCCTGGAAGTTCTGCCGGACCGTGTCACCGTGCTCGCCGACGTCGCGGAGCATGCCGATGAGATCACGGTCGAAAAGGCGGAGGAGGCTCGCCGCCGGGCGCAGGAGAGGCTGGCCGGCACGCTCACGACCGCAGAAGAGATTGAGTTCCAGAACGCGCTGGCGATGGCGGAAGCGCGCCTGCGCCTGGCACGGATGCGCCGATAGCTGAAGTGCCCGGTCCCGGGAAGTCGCAGCAGCATGCGCTGCGGATCACTGGCGGAAAGCAGCTGGCTGGCAGCATCTGCATCAGCGGCTCGAAGAACGCCGCCTTGCCCGAGATGGCGGCCGCCCTCCTGACCGAGGAGACGATCACGCTGAGCAACGTCCCCAAGGTGACCGACACGACGCTCATGGCTGACATCCTCGCCCGGCTTGGTGGCAAGACCGAAGGCTCCGGCACGGTGAACATGCGCATGGCCGGCGCGAAGGAGACCGAGGTTCCCGAAGACCTTGGTCGCCGGATGCGGGCGACCATCGTGCTGCTCGGCGCCCTGCTGGGACGGTTCGGGCGCGCACGGCTGCCGCGGCCTGGCGGTGATGACATCGGCGCCAGGCGCGTGGAGCAGCACCTTCGCGGGCTGCGCCAGATGGGCGCACAAATCACCGAGACCGAGACGGAGATCGTCGCCGAGGCGGACCGGCTGCGCGGCGCGCGCATCTTCTTCGACCTGCCAACCGTCACCGGCACCGAGAACATCCTGCTGGCGGGGGTGATGGCCAAGGGCCGGACGGAGATCTTCAACGCGGCGCGTGAGCCGCACGTCCAGGATCTGTGCCGGCTGCTGGTCAAGATGGGCGCGCACATCGAAGGCATCGGCACCGAAAGGGTCGTCATCGAGGGGGTGAGCGAGCTCGGTGGCGCTGAGCACACTGTCATCGCCGACTACCTCGAAGCGGGGACCTATGCCATCGCGGTGGCCGCAGCGGGCGGCGAGCTTCGCCTGGAGTGCAGCCGGCCCGAGGACCTCAATATGGTCCTGCTCAAGCTCGAGCAGGCAGGAGCGCAGGTTGACTCAGGCGATGGATGGTTTCGGGTTGCGCGCATACCGAACACGCACATCAAGCCGACCGACATGTCGACCTGGACGTTCCCCGGCTTCCCGACCGATCTGCAGGCACAGTACATGGCGCTGATGACACAGGCCGACGGTGAGACGGTCATCTCGGAGTACGTGCACGAGAACCGATTCCAGCATGTGACCCAGCTCGCGAAGATGGGCGCCAGGATCACCGTCCAGGGACGGCTTCATGCCGTCGTCCACTGCCCGTGCAAGCTGCGTGGCACCGACCTGGCGATCCCCGACATCCGATCGGGCGCCGCCCTCGTCATCGCCGCGATGTGCGCCGAAGGCACCAGCGTGCTGCGCAACTCATGGCACGTCGAGCGCGGCTATGAGGACATGGCGGGCAAGCTGGCTTCGGTTGGTGCGCAGATCGAGTCGGTCACGGTGGATGAAGCTGCAGGCGCTTCGGGCCACACTTACGAATAGGTGCTGTCCAAAAAGATTGGGATCGACCTCGGCACATCGACTGTCCTGATCTACGTCAAGGGTGAGGGGATCGTGGTCAATGAACCCTCGCTGGTGGCCACCAACCGCGACGGCACGCGCATTCTCGCAGTGGGAAAAGAAGCTCTCGAGATGGTGGGCCGGGCACCTGACACCATCCAGGTGGTGCGCCCCATCCGCGAAGGGGTGATCGCGGATTTCGTCGTGACCGAGGGCATGCTGCACCACTTCATCGGCAGGGTCCAGGGCCGCCAGCGAATTTTCAAGCCGGAGATCATGATCTGCGTCCCGTCGGGTGTGACCTCGGTGGAGCGTCGGGCGGTCACGGAGGCGGCGATCTCGGCAGGCGCCCGCCAGGCGTGGCTGATCGACGAGCCGCTGGCCGCGGCGATCGGCGCCGGTCTGCCGATCTCGGAGCCAAGGGGCAATGCCATCTGCGATGTCGGCGGCGGGACCACGGAGATTGCGGTGATCTCGCTTTCGGGAATGGTCGTCGCCCATTCGATTCGAGTGGGCGGGAACCGCATCGATGACGCGATCACGACCTACATGAAGCGCAAGCACAACCTTTTGGTCGGAGAGCGCACGGCGGAAGAGGTCAAGATCGCCGTCGGGTCGGCGGTGTTGATGCGGGAACCGCTTGTCACCGAGGTGCGCGGGCGGGACCTGGTCTCGGGGCTGCCTAAGAACATCGACGTCACATCGAATGAGGTCACGGAGGCGATCCAGGAACCTCTGCGGTTGATCGTCGGCGCAGTGCGGGACGTGCTCGAGGAAACGCCGCCGGAGCTGGCGTCCGACATTTTCGACCGCGGCATAGTGCTGTCGGGTGGAGGAGCGCAGCTGCGCGGGCTGGACCGCTACCTGTCGATGCATACCGGCATACCGGTTGTCGTGGCGGACGACCCGCAGACTTCCGTGGTGAGGGGGACCGGGCTGGCGCTGGAGAATTTCGAGGTCCTGAAGCGAAACCAATCGTATTTGAGGTAGCCCTAATTCCGCCTCCCCTTCCGGCCGGGCGCGCAGCGCCGGGCCACCTTCGCCGCAGGTGGGACAGGAGCGGACTCACCCCTTGACAGGATTGAAGGTCGTCGTGGACGGGTCGGGGCTCG
>DATHDR010000182.1:0-13765 GCA_035318965.1 Verrucomicrobiia bacterium
GGAATCCGCTGTTGTGCAGCCACTAACGCTTAGTTTCCGCTTGCGGGGATCAGCCTGCCAGGTATTTGACCATCCGGAAGCTGACGTGGCCCGTGGTGGGCTCGACCTGCGGCCGGAAGTCGTCGACGAAGCAACGGATCATCTCGTAGGCAAGTCGTTGGAGCTCGGGGTCGACAACGGTGTCGTGTTTGTGAACCGGGAGCGCGTTGCCACTCGGCATGAGGTCGACGTCCACGACCAGGGCGCGGTTCGTCGCGAAGTAGGTCAGCTTGAGGTCCGCGGGCGAGTCGAGGTCGTTCGCCGCCGCGATCGCGCTGTCACACGCTTGCGTCAGCGCGATGGTCAGCTCGTCCAGGTCGACGAGGCTGAATCCCAGCTGACCGCCGAGCGTCGTCGCGACCCGCTTGGCGACCGGAATGAAGTCGGCAGACGCCGGGATCTTGAGCTCAGCCAGGTTGCGCTTCGCCAACTACGCTCTACCTTTATTCCTTGCCGTCCGTCGACTGCTGCATCTTGCGAGTTGCTGTCGCTTCCAGCTCGTCACGCTTTCGCTTCGCAGCGGCGACGCCGTCTTGAATCGCCTTGCCGACCGGGTGGTCCGGATCGCTGACCATCTGCCGCGCGCGCTGGGCGGCATCCTTCGCCCGCTGCACCGGCTCACTTCCGCTGAGCTCGATGGTCTTGCTGCGAAGGCTGTCGACCTGAGTCCGACCCGGACCGGACGCGATGTAGGCGCCGGCCGCGAGGCCGATCAGCCCGCCGAGGATGAACCAACCGAATCCGCCACCACCGCCACCGTTACTCTCGTCAGCCATCACTAACCTCCTAATACCGTGCGAACTAGGCTCTGACCCGCCACCTTCACGCCATGAGCGCCGGCTTTGATGCCACGACCAATCGCCGCCGCCCCGCCCCCCGCCGTCCTGAGGCCGACATTGACGCCGGCCGTGATGTCGTTGACGTTCCCGATCGTCTGCCGAACCTCGGGCAGCGTCTCCTTCATCTCCTCATTGGTCGTGTCCAACAGCTCCTCCACGGCTCCAAGGGTGCCGCGCAGCCGGATCAACACGGCGGCCAGGGCGAGCGCCACGACGAGGGCGGCGACCCCGAACGCCAGCCACATGAAGCTCTGGCTGCTCATTGAGTGAATACCCCGAGTCCCCTGCCAGCAAACACAAACGCAATCTTAAGTGCGAGGGCTGGACTTGCTCGGTTCCGGCTCTTTGGGCTGGCGGCTCGGCCGCGGGACAAAACGCGCCAGCGGCTGAAGGAGCAGGGCGAAGAGGACGGCGGGCAGAAGATTGGCCTCCCCGAGCCGGAATGACGGCAGGCCGATGAAGTCCCAGAGCGCGCCCAGGCCGAACCCGATCACTGTCATGAGCAGGACCGGGAGGTAGGACCGCCGCCGATAAGGCAGAAACGCGAAGAACAGCTGGGACACGATCAGCACCGCAAGCGCAGCGACGATCAGACCAGGCGGGATCAGCTTCACCAGAGCCAAAGCGCTCCCTCCGGGTCACGGGGGTGGGTTGTCCTGAGCGAGCTCAGGTGGGTCCCCTGCCTTGGCTCTCCAAGTCCCGTCTTAGGGGGGGTCCCCGCGAAATCGAAGATTTCGTGGGGTCCTCTAGCGGGCTTTTGGTCGGCTGTCCGGACTCCGGGGTCCCTAATGCTGTCTAGTTGGGCAACGCGCACATCGCCCGCAGCCCTTCGGGAGCCAGCCAATACTACGTGGGCTTCTTCGGCGGAACAACCTGGATATGGAGCTCTTCGAGCTGTGCGGGATCGACCGGGCTCGGTGCGCCAAGCATCAGGTCCTGGTGACTCTGGGTTTTTGGAAACGCGACTACGTCGCGAATGTTTTCAGTCCCGACGATCGTCATCATCAGGCGGTCGATGCCGGAGGCGATACCACCGTGCGGTGGTACGCCGTACTCGAATGCATCGAGCAAGTGTCCGAATTGGGCCCGGATGTGCTCGCGGCTCATTCCGAGAATCTCGAATACCTTTTCCTGCAGCTCTCGTTCGTGAATGCGAATGCTGCCGCCGGCGATCTCGACTCCGTTCAGGACGCAGTCATACGCCCTGGCCCGGACGTCGTAGGGACGCTCGGTCAGGTGCCCCAAGTCCTGTGGCCATGGCGACGTGAAAGGGTGGTGGCCGTAGGTAAGGTTGCCGAGGTCGTCCTCCTCGAAGAGGTACATCGGATACACCCACATGAATTTCCATTCCCCCTGACGGATCAACTTGCGCCGGCGGGCAATCTCACGACGCAAGAGGCCCATCACGGTCTCGGCCTTCCTGCGTCTGTCAGCTACGAGAAGGACCAGATCATCGGCTCCTGCGCCCGCGGATGATTTGATGGTTTCGATCTCGCCTTCCGCAAGATGCCGGTCGAGCGGTCCGGGGACCCACGCCAGCCCCTTCGCTCCAGCGCCTTTCACGAGCAAAGTGAGCTCGTCCAGCTCGCGGCGCGTCATGTCTTTACCGCCCGGGACAGCCATGCAGCGGACGACACCACCTGAATCCAACGCTCCGCGTAGGACGGTCGCGCCGGTCTGTCGCAAAGCATCGCTGACGTCAGCGATTTCAAGCTCGTACCGCAAGTCGGGCTTGTCGGTGCCGTACTTCAGCAAGCACTCCTGCATGTCGAGGCGCGGGAATGGGGTTTCGATTTCAACACCGAGCACCTCTTTCCAGACCTTGGCCCAGAGACCTTCGATCAATGTGAAGACGTCCTCTTCAGTGCAGAAGGACATCTCGACGTCAAGCTGAGTGATCTCGACCACCCGATCTGCACGCAAGTCTTCGTCGCGGAGACAGCGGGCAATCTGGTAGTAGCGACCGATGCCTGCCACCATGAGCAACTGCTTGAGCTGCTGCGGGGACTGCGGCAGCGCAAAGAAATTACCCGGGTGGAGACGCGAAGGAACGATGAAGTCGCGTGAGCCCTCAGGCGTGCCTTTCAGCAACATCGGCGTTTCCACTTCGACGAATTCGTTGGCGTCCATGTAGCGGTGGATCGTCTGCACCACGCGATGCCGCAGCTCGAGGGTCTGCTGCATCCGTGGCCGGCGAAGGTCGAGATACCGGTACTTGAGCCGCGTTGCTTCGTCGGCCTCGACCTCGTCTTCAATCTGAAACGGCGGAGTCTTCGCTGTGGAGATGACTTCGACCTCAGATGCGGTTACCTCGACGTCGCCCGTCGCCATCCTCGGGTTCTCGGAACCGGCGGGTCGCCGGCCGACTGTGCCCTTCACGCGCACGACATATTCGGCGCGGAGCGCGGACGCCGTCGTATGTGCCTGCGGCGCTTTGGTCGGGTTGAACACCACCTGCACGGCGCCCCAGCGGTCGCGAAGGTCGATGAAGATGAGGCCGCCGTGGTCCCGCCGCCGCGCCACCCACCCATACAGCTCGACCTGACTGCCTTCGTCGGGCGCGCGGAGCGAGCCGCAGTGCGGGGCTGTGAACCCACTCATGTGAGACGTACAGGGAGGTCGGTCCAGGCGACCTCGACCTGTTCCCCGCTCGCCATCTCTTTGAGCTGCGCGGTGCGGCGCCTGGCGTCCTCCTCTGTGATCAGCACCACCCACCGCACACCGAGCTTGTTCGCCGCGCGCATCTTGGCGCGAAGGCTCTTGCGCTCGTAGTCGACCCACACAGAGCGCACGGTGCGGCAGATTCGAGCCACGTCGGCGGCCGCGACGTCAAGGTCGCCATCGGGGAGCACGGCGACATCTGCGACGCCAGGCGTGATCACTTCCGCCCCGGTCGCCGCCATGAGCTCGGTAACCCGATCGAGACCTGCAGCAAAGCCCACGCCAGGCGTGGACGGCCAGCCCTCGGCTTCCGCAAGGCCGTCATACCGACCGCCGGACGCAAGCGCGTCCTGCTGGCCGGTCGCGCCCGCCGGATAGAACTCGAAGACCGTGCGCGTGTAGTAGTCCAGGCCGCGGACCACGTACGGGTTGAGCTCGTACTCGATGCCCGCCGCGTCCAGAAGAAGCCTGACCTCGGCCCATGCGGCCGAGCATTCATCGCACAGGTGGTCCGTGATGCGCGGGGCGCCGGCTTTGAAAGGCTGGCACTGCTCCACCTTGCAGTCGAGCAGGCGCAGCGGGTTGCGCTCAAGGCGCAGCTGACAGTCGCCGTGCAGCTTGTCCTTGAGCGGGCGGTAGTACGCCTTCAGCAGCTCGAGGTAGGCGGGACGGCACTTGGCGTCGCCGATCGAGTTGAGCTCAAGACGCAATTGGCCCAGTCCAACCTCGCGGAGCCAGTCGTGGGCCACCTCGATGACCTCAGCGTCGAGGGCTGCGCTTCCGACGCCGATCGCCTCGATGTTGAACTGGAAGAACTGGCGGTAGCGGCCCTTTTGCGGGCGGTCGTATCGAAACATCGGGCCGATCAGGTATAGGCGTGCAGGCTGGGGGCCCTGGTTCAGGCCGCCTTCGAAGTAAGCGCGCACGACGCCCGCTGTGGCCTCAGGCCGCAGCGCGAGGTTGCGCCCGCCGCGGTCGTCAAAGCGATAGAGCTCTTTCGCCACGGCGTCGGTGTCCTCGCCGACGCGCTCGATCAGGTCGGCGTGCTCGATCACCGGCGTCACGATCTCGTCGTAGCCGAAGCGGCGCGCCACATCCGCCGCGGCCTTCTCGGCGACGCGCCAGATCGCGCGTTCTCGAGGCAGGATGTCGCGCATTCCGCGGACGGCCTTGATCGGTTCGGTGCGAGGCATAAGAGTGACGATTGTAAGAACCTACAGTTACTATCATTCGCCGGTGACCACCTCCCTCATCCAGCTCATCTCGCTGGTCCTGGCCGGGCTCGCGCTGATCATGGGCGCTTACCTGCTCATCATCGGCAAGCGGCCGTGGCGTGGACAGGACGTCGGAGTTGCCCCACGGGTCAGGCTTCTAGGCGTCAGCTACATCCTGGTTTTCGGCGCGGCGATGATCCAGATCATCACCCAGCCGACCGGCCTCGAAGCCGAGACGCTCGGCGGATTGATGGTCCTGGGCGGAGCGATCGTGATCATGGTCGTCTATCTCGAGGCGCGGGCCTCGAGGCGGGAGGGGCGTTCGGACCAGCTGGACTCGCGGTTGAAGGGCTAAGCCGGCTTAAGCCCCTCTCTCTAGCCCTCTCTCCGCGATGGGGAGAGGGAGCCAACTACAGTCCCGCCCTCTCTCTCGTTGTGCGGTAGCCGGCTGCTGCTTTGAACGCTTCGATCAGTTCGTCCAGGTGCACCGGCTTGCTCATGTAGTCGTCGAAGCCCGCCTTCAGGCAGCGCTCCTGGTCGCCAGGGCCTGCCATCGCAGTGAGCGCGATGAGCCGGGGCCGGCTTCCGCGAGGCCAGCGGCGGCAGATGGCCTCAGCCGCGGCGAGCCCGTCCATCTCAGGCATCAAGACGTCCATCAGCAGCGCGTCGTATGGCTGCTGGGCCACCGCAGCGACTGCCTCACGACCATTCGACACCACGTCGGCGCTGTGTCCGAGCTTGACGACGAGGCGCTTCAGCAGGTTCTGGTTCAACGCGTTGTCGTCGGCGATCAGCACGTGCAGAGCTCCCGGCGTCACCTGTACTTCGGGCTTTACCGCCGCGGCCTCGTGGACGCCCACCTGGACCATCACGTCGTGCAGCGTTCGAGCAGCTACAGGCTTGGTCAGCGTGGCCTGGATCACGCCGCTGTCCGCCGCATCCGTCACCTCCGGGCCAGGCGTCGCGACCGCGATCAAAACGATCGGCAGCTGGTCCGGCCGCTTCAACGCGCGCAGCGAGGTCGAAAGCGCCAGGCCGTCGATGTCGGGTGGCTGGTGCTCGACGACCGCGATGTCGAAAGGCTGGCCGGCCTGCACGACAGCCACCGCCTCTTCGGGCGTGGCTGACGTCGCTGTCGCGCCCCATTGCTCGGACTGAAGCGCCAGCACGCGTCGCTCGGTGGGATCGGCTGTGACGACCAGCACACGCATCGCCTCGAGCGTGAGCTGGGCCGTTGTCACCGACGCGGGCAAAACTTCAGCCAGGATCGTGAACTCGAAAGATGTCCCCGCGTCAGGCCCCGCCTCGATGCCGGCCTGCTCGACGCGAAGCTCGCCTTCCATCATGGCGACGAGCTGTTTGGTGGTCGCAAGGCTCAGGACGGCGAGCCTGTCACCGGGCTCGAGGCGATCGCGAGGATTCGTGACGCCGTCGAGTCCACCGCGCAAGATCCGCGCCGGAATCCCGCGGCCTGTATCGCGAATGGTGAAGCGCAGGGCGACGAGGCCGCCTCTATCCTCGACACCGAGCTCGACGCCGACGCCGCCGCGGTACGTCCGCTCGATCCCTCCATGGAGCAGCGACAGGACGATCTGCTCCAGCCGGCGAGAGTCGCCGACGATGACGCTCGGCACGTTGGGCGCGGCCTGAAACGACAGGTCGAGTCCCTTCGCGCCGGCCGCATCGGCCACGATCGCGATGCAGCTCTCGACGCTGGCCCTCACATCAAACGGATGAAGGGCTAGCTCGAACTCGCCGCTCTGGATCGTCGCCGCATCGAGCACGTCGTCCACCAGCCGTGCGATCTGCTCGGCTCCGATCTCCACGATCGACGCGAGCTCGCGCTCTTCGCTGGACGTAGCGCTCGTGGCGAGCAGGCCCGCAGCGCCCACCACCGCATTCAGCTGGTTGCGCACCTGGTGCCCGAAGTCGGCGAGCAGCTCGGCATCGAGCATGCCGGGCTTCGGCGAGCCGTCGGACACGGGAGCATCGTCCATCGCTTTCGTCTCTTTTTCGAACCCACTCATGTCAGTACAGCTGGTCAGCCGGAGGCTGCTCCCTGGGCGCGAACATCGAATCCGGCAGCTGCACCCCGTTGGACAGGAAATGGGCCATGAAGGTCGACCGGGCTCCGGTTGCGGTGTGGTAACCGACAGCCCGGCCGACCGGCGTGACGCCCACCTGGCGGAAGGCGAAGATCTCCTGGAGCGCGATCTCGCCTTCGACTATGCCAAGCACCTCGGCCACGCTGACCACCTTGCGCGAACCGCCGCGCAGCCGCTCTGTCTGGACAATCACGTTGACGGCAGACGTGATCTGGCTGCGAATTGCACGCGACGGAAGCTCGGTGCCGGCGAGGAGCACCAGCGTCTCGAGACGGTTGACGGCGTCGCGCGGATTGTTCGCGTGAAGTGTGCTCATCGACCCGTCGTGACCGGTGTTCATCGCCTGCAGCATGTCGAGCGCCTCCGGTCCTCGACACTCGCCGACGATGATCCGGTCGGGTCGCATTCGCAGTGAGTTGCGGACCAGGTCGCGGATCGAAATCGCTCCACGACCCTCGACGTTTTGCGGTTTGGATTCGAGGCTGATCACGTGTACCTGCCGCAGCCGGAGCTCAGCGGCGTCCTCGCACGTGACGATGCGCTCGGTCGGAGGGATGAAGCCCGAGAGGACGTTGAGCAGCGTGGTCTTGCCCGACCCGGTGCCACCCGACACGATGATGTTGAGCCTGGTTTTCACTGCGGCGTCCAGGTATTCCAGGATCGCCTCGGTCGCCCCGCCATTGGTGACGATGCGCTCGGGGGTGAGCACCTCACGGCCGAACTTTCGAATCGTGAGACATGGACCGTAGATCGCCACCGGTGGGATGACCACGTTGACTCGCGATCCGTCTTTCAGCCGGGCGTCACACATCGGCTCCGACTCGTCGACTCGCCGGCCGATGGTCGAGACGATGCGGTCGATCACACGGCGCAGGCTGTCCTCGTCCTCGAAGGCCAGGCTGGTGAGCTCGATCTTGCCGCTGCGCTCGACGAAGATCTGCTCCGGCCGGTTGACCATGATCTCGCTGATCTCTGGGTCACGAAGCAGCGACTCGAGCGGGCCAAGCCCGATCACCTCGTCGAAGAGGATCTCGACCAGGCGTTCTTTGTCGTTCGCCGTCACCAGCGCCGCCGGTGGCTTGGATCGGAAGTGGTCTTCGGTCAGCTGCATGAGCAGGCGTCTGATGCCGGCCCGATTGTTGATGTCGATCGCGGCGGCGTGCCGGCTGAGGAGCTGCGCGTGAATCTCACCCTTGGCAACCGCGAGGGCGGGGCTCAAAACGGCCGTTTGCTCTGCGCTCCGAAGCTGCTCGGTGGCCGGCGGCATGGTGGGCGCTGCGCCTTCGCGAGGCACGACTCGCCTCTCCACCGGAGCGACCGTGATCACGCCATCCCCGCCCGCCGGCGGCGGAGTGGCCGGCACTGCGATCGGCGTCTGCTGGTACCTGCGGTCGAAACGCTCTGACAGCTTCATGCCGGCCGAAGCCTCTTAGGCCCTTGCAAACGTCGCCAGGCCTGGGCGGCAGCCTTTTTTACCCCGGCGTCTGGGTCCTTCTCGGCCAGGACGTCAAGGCCTCCGACGGCTGACGGGTCGCCGATCATGCCAAGCGACCGGCATGCGGCGATCCGAACCTGCACCGGCCAGCGCCTGTCGTGGGCGATGCCCAGGAGCGGCGCCACGCGCAGCGCGTCGCGCCTCAATCCGCAGGCCAGCACGGTCACCGTGGCGGCCTTCTCACTTCCCGGCTGTCGCATGAGGGCCTCGATGTCGATGTCCGTCGCGCCTCGCGCCAGGGCGATCGCGAGCCGGTGCAGCGAGATCCTGTTCACCGAACCCATCAAGGCCTCGATGGCGCGACGGCCCCCGAGCTCGGCAAGAGCGCGGACGGCAGCGTCTCGGACCGTCGGGTCCTTGTCCTGGAGAAGGTCCTCGATCCAGATGACCGCCTCCGACAGCCGCAGCGCGCCGCAGAGGCGGGCGGCGGAAGCCCTCGTCGCCGGCTCCGAGCTCACCAGGGCGTTGATCAGCTCGCCGCTGACGCCCGAGCTCCGGAAGGTTTCGGTGATCCGCCGCTGGCCGGTCAACCCGGGCCCCGCCCGGTCGAGCGCGGCGGCGACGACCGCCCCGACCTGGGCCGGCTCGGCCAGAACCTCTGCCGAGGTGGCGTTAAGCACGACGCCTGGCTCGCCGCTCAGCGCTGCGTTAAGGACACGCTCTAGGCGGGATGCGAGACGTGAGCGTGGACCGCGGGAAGGAGCCCCCGACCGCTTGGTCAGGCGCTGCAGATCGATCTCGGCAGTGGGCCTCGTGTTCAAAGCTATTACTGGGATGGGCGGTCGATCCGGGGGGACGTTGGTACATTATCGGCGTTTTGACCGCCCGTGAGGTTCAAGAAACCCAAGGGGCAGAGGAGGAGGAGCCACGCCAGGTGGGTGCTAGCAGCGAACCCGCCGCCGACCAGACGCCGTCCGCCTTCCAGTTGCGGGCGCGCATCCTCGAGATGTCGCCGGTGTTCGCCGAGCTCAGCGACGGCGTGATTCGGGCCGTCACCCGACGCATGCGCGCCGTCGCCCTGACGGCCCGGGACACGCTGCGACTTAACGCTCAAGGGGGCGACGTGGTGGTCTTCGTTGCCTCCGGCCAGGTCGAGGAGTCGATCACGGACGGCACGGGCAAGGTGCTGCTGTCGCGCCGGCCGGCGCCAGGCGACATGGTCATCCTGCCCGCGCCGCGAACCAAGGACCGCTACGTGACCAACATCTACGGCATCACGGACGCCGTCCTTCTGACGCTCGACCGAGACGGGCTGCTCGAGGGCCTGGGCCCAGAAGCCGACAAGGTGGCCGCGGCCCTCGACCGGCTCTGGGAGCAAGAGCTCTCGGCAGTCGACGCCGCGGAGATCCAGCGCTCATCGCGCACGGCGGCCCCGGTCGTTGCGTTCTTCTCGGCCAAGGGAGGCTCGGGCGTCACCACTCTCGCGGTCAACACCACAGCAGCGATCGCGCGCAAGTACCAGCGCCAGGTGCTGCTGATCGACCTGTCCGCGCCCTTCGGACACGCCGCCCTCTTCGCCGACCTCATCGCGACCGGTTCGATGGCAAGCGCTTCGAAAGTTTCGCCTGGCGACTTCGAAGGCGTGCTCCGAAGCAACATCGTCAACCATCGCTCCGGCATGGGCGTCCTCCCCGGCACGCTGCGGCCGGAGGAGGTCGACCTGATGACAGGCGACCTCGCGGGGCGGGTGCTCGACGTGGTCGTCAGCTGGCAGCGGGTGATCGTCGTGGACCTGGGAACCTCGCTCGGGGAGGCGGCGCTTGCAGTGCTCGAACGAGCCGAGTGCGTCGTCATAGTGGTGCCGCCGGAGATCGCAGCGATGACCGATGCTCGGCGCGCGCTCGCTGTGTTTCGCGACATCCTGAACGTGAGAGACAACCGCGTCGAGCTCGTCCTCAACCAGCGCGTGCCGCACCCTCCGCTCGATCGCGCAGCGGTGGAGTCGATCCTCGGTCGAAAGATGTCGGTGAGCGTCGGCTTCGACGATTCGCGACCGGAGGACGCAACCCTGGCAGGAGGCCTGGTCCTGGTGCGCGACCCAAACTCGCTGGTTTCCCGCGGCGCGACGGACCTGGCGCGAGTGATCCTGGCCAGCCTGAAGATGGATGGCTGAGCGAGCGGGCCGCAAGCGCGGACAAGCGCTGGTCGAATTCGCAATCTCGGTGCCGATCCTGGTCCTCCTGGTGGCTGGAGTCCTGGAGCTCGGACGGGGCTACGCCTTCGCCATGGCGACCTCAGACGCTGCACGCGACGGTGCGCGCTACGCGGCCGGCAAGACTTCGACGACCAACGGACCCGGGCTGACCAACATGTGCAGCCTGGTGACCGCCGACCTGGCCGCCGTCACCGCGAACGTCAGCTGTCCAACACAGGTCAACCACCCGCCGCCGTTTGTCGCGGGGGTGGATTACACGACCCCCGCAGCCGGCCAGGCCGTGGTCGTCGTGTACTGCGGGACCAGCGTCAACTGCACCGGCTCTGTGACCACGCTCTACGAGTCCGAGGTTGACGTTTACGTGTACTACGGATTCAGCGACCTGAATCTGCTCGGAGGCGGGATCACGCTCTCCGGGTCGAGCCGTGCGACCACGTCCTGGTGAGGAACCGAAAGCCGCGCGGTCAAGCTCTCGTTGAGTTCGCTCTGGTGGCGCCCGTGGTCCTTTTGATGATCGGAGCCACCGTCGACATGGGGCGCGGCCTTCTGATGTATGGCCTGCTTCAGGGCGCCTCTCGCGACACCGCCCGCCAGGCGGCGCTTGTGTACTACAGCGGCTCCAACACGCTCGCGCCCGACTGCACAGCGCTCGCGACGCCGTGTTCGATGAACACCCTCGTCAACGGCGCCCACCTGCTCGACGCGTTGGGCGCCACAGTCGTGTACCAGGACTCGACAGCCATCTCCTCGCCACCGACCTATGGCACCTATGTGGCGAACGCGGATCCGACCCAGCCCGGCACGATCACGCTGGCCGGCAGCATCAACCCCAACACCGTCTATGTGTTCATCTACGAGCTGGATTCCACGCCAGGTAATCCCAGCCCGCGTTGGAGCTGTCCGACGTGTGCGGCGGCCAACGGCGCGGCGGTGCGCACCGCGGGCCATCAGCGCGCCGTCGTCGACCTCAAGGTCCGGTGGCAGCCGGTGCTGGCGAGGTTCCTCGGCATCCCGACGGCAATCACGTTCGACTCGCAGACCGTGATCCGGATGGAGTACTGATGGCTGGACGCAAGACGCAGTCCGGGCAGGTGATGGTGCTCGTCGCGGTGTCGCTGCTCGCGCTCATCGGCTCCGCCGCGCTCGTCCTGCTGGCGGGTTCCGCCGAGTGGCAGAAGAACCAGCTCCAGCAGCTCGCCGACCAGGCCGCGCTCGACTCGGCTTTGAAGATCGGCGTCGGGTGCGACGCGGGCAAGGCGACCACCATCATCACCGGGCCGACAACTTCCTCGCGACGCAGCGGACGCGGACCGGTTCGCTCAACATCTCCGGCGGCGCATGTGCCGCACCGTACACAGGCACCGACACTTTCGCCGGAGGGCTGAGCTCGACCGTCAACTACCCGTACCGCTCCCAACAGCAGCAGGTCGAGGTGGTCCTGACCCTGACGCTCCCGATCTCGCTCGGTGCCGAGCTGGGCAAGACCAGCACCACACTGGTCAGGCGAGCGGTGGCCCAGGCCAGGCCGGGATCGGTGGCGGCCGTTTCAGCCACCACACTCACGTGCAGCAGCGGCCAGGTGAACATCCGCGGCAGCGTCGTCACCCAGAACCTGATCGTTCGCAGCGGCGCCTGCGCCGCCTACGCACATGCCCAGTTCGACGCCGCGTCCGGCACGTACTCCGACCTCGGCAATGTGAGCGTCTACACGGACGGTCAGAGCTGGACCGCGCCGGGGACATGCGTCGCCGGTTCGAACAGCGGCTCGTCAAGTGCCATCTGCTCCGACGGCTATGAGCTCAGCGGCCACACCGCGCCGGCTTGCGCCGCGGCGAGTACCTCATATCTGCTGGCTGGGGACGCCGTGATCAACCCAAACCCATGCGCTGCTGGCGTCGCGCGTCCACCAGTGCCGCCGGTGGCCACGTTGCTGCCGCCGGAGCCGAACACCGTCGCCGCGGCGATCGCGACCCTTCAAGGCACGGGCGGCGCCGCTTGCTCAGCCGGAGCAGTGCTCCCCAACATCGTCGTGGGCGGGGTGACCGTCGGCACCGGGCTTGGGCCGGCGCCGGTCAAGGATGCCAGTGGCTTTTACCACTTCAAGCCCAGCTGCTACGGCTACTTGAACCCGGCCGCATTGAGCGGCGGAATCACCAACGTCCAGGTCGGACCCGAGAGCGCCGGCAGCCTCACGACGATCACCGCCACGCTGCCGGCCCCAAGCCTGGCTGGCACACTCCTGGTGGCAGACCTCAAGTCAGACACCAGCCCGTCGAACAAGCCGTTCACCGCGCCGGCCGGGTGGGTCGCCGCGAACAACGCCTTCCTGGATCCCACGGCTCACACGCAGATCTGGTACTACCCGAACAACCCAGGCGGGATCTCGAGCGTCGATTTCGGCCTCAGCCCGAACTCGATCGTTGGAGTCGCACAGCTGAGCGAGTGGCAGAACGTGGCGACGGTCTCCCCACTCGATCAGAGCGGGACTCTCACTGTCAGCTCCAACCAGCTCACCGCAACCATCTCGACGAGCGCCGCCACCACCGTCCCCAACGATCTCGTCATCACCGACGACGGCTTCAGCCACTCAGCCGGCCAAACCGTGCTCCCAGGGGCTGGATGGACGACCCTGGTCAACGACGTCTCCAACGGTTTTCGGTCGGAATACAGGCTCGATCTTCCGGCCGCGGTGGCAAGCGAGACGGTGACCAGCTCGGTGGCGACCACATGGGCCGT
Source organism: Verrucomicrobiia bacterium (assembly GCA_035318965.1). GTDB lineage: Bacteria > Chloroflexota > Dormibacteria > Dormibacterales > Dormibacteraceae > Palsa-870. The sequence continues at coordinate 13,245 of DATHDR010000182.1, forward strand.
GGTGATCGCGGCGTTCAAGCCGGCCGCCTCTGGCGCCGGTGCCGTGCTCGATCCCGGTTTCTACTACTTCAACGGCTCGGGGTTTGCGGGCGGCGGCGGCATCTGCCTGAACGGCGGAACGCTTCTCGCTCGCGACGTGACCCTCGAGTTCGTCAACCAGGCCGGTTTCTCGTCGGGCGACTGCACCCCAGGGGGCGGCGCTGCGTGCACAGGCACGTGCAGGTTTGGGTCGACGCCCTGCTCTGTCTCGGCCTGTCCGCCAAACACCCCGGCCGACTCGCCGTCCAACCACACCTGGTTTGCCGCCCCCTGCAACCAGGCGCCCTCGGGCGACGCAGCGGCCTGTCCCGGTTCCGCGTGGTGCCCGGTGGGCAACCGGGCATGTTGGAACACGTTGATCTGGGCGCCCGCCGGCAACACCGGGCAGTTCGCCATCAAGGGCACGAATGTCACGCACTGGCTGCTCGGTTCGGTCTACTGGCCGGGCACCTGCACCGACAGCGTGAACGGACCTTCCACCA
>DATHDR010000183.1:0-3469 GCA_035318965.1 Verrucomicrobiia bacterium
CGCCCAGCGCGCTCCGCGCAGGTCTTCGAGGGATTGGAAGCGCGAGTCGCGGTTCACGATCACCTCCGAGGAGTACAGCGGCTTGCCGCCAAAGCGCGGATCCATCAGGACCGGTGCAGCGATCGCCTCAACCGCGCCGCCGAGCCAGATCAATGGCGGGCTGCAGATGAATGCAAGGTCGATCTCTCGAGTCTCGAGCTCCCTCCAGTCGCCGCCGTCGACGAATGCGGTTGCGCCACACGCCTCGGCGACGAACTCGTACAGGGGCCGGTTGCAGGGAGCGAGGTAAGTCGCAGCCAGTAGGCTCAACGTTCGCGCTGGTCCACCTTGAGCAAACAGTATCCGGACGGCAGGCCAGGCAATTAATCTGCACGCGGACGGTTAGTCCCAATGCCCTTGAAACAGCGAACCAACCTGGTCGACCGTCTGCGACTTGCGCTGTTGAACCGGCGCTTTCGCAGCCTATTGCTGGTCATCGCAGTTGTACCGACGGCCGTCCTCTATCTCTGGCAGACGCTGTATCGCCCCATCTTCATTCCAGGCAACGCCCAGGTCGATTTCTTCGAGGACTACGTGGCCTCAGCGAGGCTGCTGGCCTCAGGCATCGATCCATATTCGCCCTGCCTCTCGCGCGCATGCTGGCTCGACCTCGCCAACGCGTGGTCGCTATATCCACCTGTTGTCTCATGGCTAGCGCTGCCACTCGTGCACCTCGACCATGCCGTCACCGGCGCCGCCGCGTTAGTCGGGGCACAGCTCTGCGTGGCGATCTTCATTTTCGTGATGGTTCGCGCGCTCCGCATCCGCGACTGGCAGGCGGTCGCGCTTTGGGTGCTGGCCACGATCACGTTCGCCCCTCTAATGGGCGAGGTGTTTGAGCGCAATCTGCAAGTCCTCCTGCTCGCGCTTTCCGCAATCTGGTTCGCCGGCTGGCTCGCAGGTGACCGGTGGTGGGCAGGCGTCGCGCTGGGTGCGGGCCTGGCGTTGAAGCTCGTCCAGGCGCCGTCCTTTTTGCTCGGCATCTGGTTCCGCCGGCCGTGGACGTCGCTGGCGGCGATGCTATCCCTCGGATTTCTCTGGCTGTTGGGCGCGCCCCAATACCTTGGCGAGTACCTCTTCCGGATCGTGCCAGGGCTCAACACCGGGACCGGGTTCGCGATGGACATCGCGCCGGTCGGCGCCGTGGCGAGGCTCTTTCATCCCGAGAGCATGTTTGGAAGCCCCTACGGCACAGGCATCGATACCACCGTGCGAGTTATCGGTTACGCCATCGCGGCCGCGGTGACGTTGCTCACTGCGCTCGTGCTGCGCGCTCCACGCAAGGACCGCGACGGACGCGCGCTGGAAGCAGCGCTGGTGGTAACCGCGACGCCGCTTGTGGTTGCGGTGGTGCGTCCCGGCCATCTCATTTTTCTCCTGCTGCCAATGATGGTCCTGGGCACTATCGCACTGCGCCGCGCCGACTGGCGCCTCGGCGTCGCCGTCACGGTCAGCTGGGTCCTCATCGGGCCGATCTACCTCTGGTTCACCAACCTGCTCGCCGCCGGGGTCGGTGCCCAATTCCTTCGACCCGGCGCTGAGACAGCGCTCGCCGGCGCAGTCGTGCTGTGGCTTGCGGCGCTGCAAACACTCCGCCGCCACCAGATGACAGCGCCGGCGTTGCCATCGAGGGTAGGCGAGGTCTCACGGCCCGATGTGCTGAAGGGCGACCCGGTAACCCAACCATGAGGTCGGTTGGAGGGAGCTAGGTAGGTCTCGGCCACCGTGGCAGCGTCAGCAACCAGGGTGGGTGACGTTCCCGTTCTCGTCGATCGCGCCGGAGGTGCACGACCCAGAATGAAAGTTCAGGTGCCCGTTCTCGCAGTCGTAGTAATAGGGTCCGGTCAGGAATCCAGATCCTCCGCCCGACATGGAGCCCTGGGCCGGACACACGATCATCCGCCCGGTGACCTCGAACCCGGCGATCAGGACCGCGACCGCGATCACTGCCGAAGCGCCTCCCAGCAAATTGGATGGTGTGAAAACGGGGCGCGGCAGAGCGCGCAGTGTGGCCGCAAACGCCATTGCGCCCGCGATCACCAACGGCAGCCCGATCGACATGAGCGCCAGCACCCCCAGCACGAGCAAACCCGCGGCGGCGGCGGCGCGAAGTGCCGCACGCGCCGCGGCGCTCCTGCTGTGCACCAACGAGAGCGCCAGAACAACCACCATCAACAAGAGGTAAGAGGCGATGAACGGGATCGTGAAGAGCTCGGGTGGACGCGGGTCCTGGTTGACCACGATCGCTACATACAGAGCGTCGACGACCACGACGATGACGATCGGGAACACGACCAGGACCCGGGTCGCCCGACCTTCCATGCGGGCCACTCTAGTCCGCCCGACACGACCGTTGATCGGGCCTCCCTACACTTAAGCCGGTGACGGAGTTCAGCCCCGGGCTGGAGGGAGTGGTCGCGGCCGAAACGGCCATCAGCGAGGTGGATGGGGCCAATGGCCGGCTCATCTATCGCGACGGTTACCTGATCGAAGACCTCGCCCCTGCCGTCAGTTTCGAGGAGGTTGCCTACCTCTTGTGGAACGGCGCGCTGCCTACCAAGTCGCAGCTCGACGCCCTGTGTGAGCAGATGTCATCGGCCAGACGGCTCAACGACAATGCGCGCGGCTCGCTTCTGGCCATGGATCCACAGACCGACCCAATGGACACGCTCAGGACCGTCGTATCGGCCCAGGGCGCCACCCGCACGCTGACGAAGCCGACTCTCGACGAGGCCGTCGCCATGACCGCGGTGTTTCCGACGATCGTCGCCGCCGCCTATCGCCGGCGCCAGGGCAAAGAGGTGCTGGAGCCGCGGGCCGACCTCTCACACGCTGCGAACCTGCTCTGGATGATGGAGGGGCAAGAGCCGCCGTCGGACCGCGTGCGCTACGTCGAGTCGTACCTTGTGCTGCTCGCCGACCACGGTCTCAACGCATCCACCTTCGCGGCACGTGTGATCGCCTCCACCGGGAGCGACCTGACATCGTGCGTGGTGGGCGCGATCGGCGCCCTTAAGGGACCTGCACACGGCGGAGCAACGTTCGCCGCGCGGACCATGCTCGACAAAATCGGGTCGGCCGACAACGCCGACAAATGGATGCATGAGGCCCACGCGAGGCACGAGCGCTTCGCGGGATTCGGCCACCGCGTCTACCGGACCTACGATCCGCGGGCGAAGATTCTCCGCGAGATGGCCAAGACCGCGGCGCCCACACTTCATCGCACCGCGGCGCGCACCGAAGATCTTGCCCTTCAGATCCTGCACGAGGCGCACCCGGAGCGGCCCAACGCGACCAACGTCGATTTCTGGGCCTCGGTGGTGCTGACGGGAGCCGGGATTCCAAAAGAGATGTTCACCTGCCTGTTCGCCACCTCGCGCGTCGCGGGCTGGACGGCGCACGTGCTGGAGTCGCTCGCTGACCTGCGCAT
>DATHDR010000184.1:0-6317 GCA_035318965.1 Verrucomicrobiia bacterium
CAAGCAATACGGCCTTGCCCTGGACCCGGACGCACGTATGGGCGATCTACCGGTTGGTCTGCAACAGCGAGCCGAGATCGTGAAAGTGCTCTACCGCGGCGCCAGCATCCTGATCCTGGACGAGCCCACCGGCGTGCTCACGCCGCAAGAGAGCAAGGAGCTGTTCGGCGTCCTCCGCGGTCTGGTCAAGACTGGGAAGACGATCATCTTCATCAGCCACAAGCTGCGCGAGGTGCTCGAGATCTCAGACCGCATCACGGTGATGCGGCGGGGGAAGGTGGTCGGCCACCTGGTCACCAAGGACACGACCGAGCAGGAGATCGCCACGATGATGGTCGGGCGAGAGGTTCTCTTGCGCGTGGACAAGAAGCCGGCCCGGCCCGGTCCTGTCACGTTCAAGGTGGAGAACCTGACCGCGAGCTCAGACCGCGGCGTCCCCGCCTTGAAGGGAGTCTCGTTCGAGCTGCGCCAGGGCGAGATCCTCGGCATCGCCGGAGTGGAGGGCAACGGGCAGAGCGAGCTGGTCGAGGTGCTGGCCGGGACACGTCGCGCCACCGGCGGCCGCGTTCTGCTCGCCGACAAGGACGTCACCGCCTTCGATGCGCGCACGGAGCGCGACGCAGGCATCGCCTTCATCCCGGAGGACCGACGAGGGACTGGCCTGGTGCTCAACTACTCGGTGGCCGACAACCTGATCCTGGGACGCCAGCGCTCGCCGAAGTTCGCCTGGCGCGAGCTGGTGCTGCGCCTGGTCGCGATCAGAGAATGGGCTCGGCGGCTGGTCAAAGAGTTCGACATCCGGACTCCGAGCATCGAAAGCGCCGCGCGCAACCTGTCTGGCGGCAACCAGCAGAAGATCATCGTCGCGCGCGAGATGGCCAGCCGGCCCAAGGTGCTTCTGGCCGCCCAACCTACGCGAGGCGTCGACATCGGGGCGATCGAGTTCATCCACCGCCGGCTCGTGGCCGAGCGCGACGAGGGCACTGCAGTCTTGCTCGTCTCCGCCGAGCTTGACGAGATCCGGTCCCTGTCCGACCGGATCGCGGTGATCTACGAAGGCAAGATCGTGAGCATCGAACCAGGCGACGCGCCTGAGGAGCGCCTCGGATTGTTGATGACCGGCGGCGGAGTCGCGCGCGCTTCTTAGAGCTTTTCCAGCGCGCGGCTAAGCTCGGTGATTCTGTCGACCCGGTGCCAACCTTCGCGCGGAAGCGATTCCTCGGGCACGTGCTCGTGATGCCAGGTCACGTGGTACGGGATGTGCACCGCGCGCGCACCCACCCCGAGCACAGGCGCCACGTCGGAGCGCAGAGAGTTCCCGACCATGACGAACTCCTCCGGCTTGATGCCGCGCCGCTTCAGGATTCGACGATATGAATCGACGTTCTTCTCGCTGACGATCTCGACGCCGAGAAAGAGGCCGGCCAGGCCGGAGCGCGCGAGCTTGCTCTCCTGGTCGAAAAGATCTCCCTTGGTGATCAGCAGCAGGTCGTAACGCTTGCCCAGGTCCCCGAGGGCGGCCTCGACGCCGTCCAGCAATTCCGTGGGCTCCATGAGCATTCGCTTGCCCCAACCCAGGATCACCTCGAGGTCGGAGGCGGGAATCTTTCCGTGCGTCAGCTGGATCGCGGTCTCGATCATCGACAGCGTGAAAGCCTTCACGCCGTAGCCGTACACGCCAAGGTTCTTCATCTCGGTCTCGGCGAGGTGCGCATCGACGTCAGCGTCAGGGACGTGCCGCCGCAAGAGGTCGCGCAGCTCGCCTTGCGTGACGTTGAATCGCGTCTCGTTGTGCCAGAGGGTGTCGTCGCCGTCCAACCCGACGACAGTGATGGGCATCCACCCGATTATCCGGGTGCTAGGTCCCGGGCGTTTTGATCATCCCCGGTCTGTTACACGCCGGAACAAAAGTCCCCGCATTCTGGGTAGGAAGAGGTAGACATGGAAAAGCTCGACGGAATCCACCACATCAGCGCCATCACGGCCGACGCCACCCAGAACCTTCTCTTCTACGAAGGCGTGATGGGCCTGCGGCTCGTCAAAAAGACGGTCAATCAGGACAACCCGAGCGTCTACCACCTGTTCTATGCGGACGAGGACGGCAGCCCCGGCGCCGACCTCACCTTCTTCGAATACCCCGGCCTCGAGCGCGGTCGCGCCGGCGCCGGGATGATCCACCGAATCGCCATGCGGGTTGGCTCACGCGAAGCTCTGGACTTCTGGGCCAAGCGGCTGGCGGCGGCAGGGATCGACTCCACGCCCGAAGGCAACAGCCTTCGTTTCGAAGATCCAGAGGGCCTGGGCCTCGAGCTGACGGCCGAACCCACACCCGACCGACCCCTGGTGGCGCAGCATCACGAGGTTCCGGAGAGGTTCGCGCTTCAGGGCTTTGCGGGCGTCCGCGTGTACTCACGGCGCCCGGAGGCCAGCCGGCAGTTCCTCAGCAAGACCCTGGGCTTCGCCGGCTCAGACGCGACCTCATACGAGTCGCGCGGCGATTCACGCGGGTCTTATTACGTCTATGACGAGGCCCCCGAGGCGCGCGGCATCGGCGGTTCAGGCACTGTCCACCACGTCGCCTGGGCCTCGACCATGGCCGACCACCTGGCCTGGCGGGACCAGGTCATCGCCGGCGGCGGCAGCCCGACGCCGGTGATCGATCGGTTCTACTTCCGCTCCATCTACTTCAGGGAGCCGAGCGGCGTGCTGTTCGAGATCGCGACCAAGGGCCCCGGGTTCACCTCAGACGAACCGAAGGAGCACCTCGGCGAGAAGCTTTCGCTGCCTCCCGACTTCGAGCATCTTCGCGCCCAGGTCGAGGCGAACCTGACGCCGCTGCCGAACCTGAGGCTTCAGGCGGCCAGCCGCAACACCGGCACGGGCTGAGACCGGGCCGCAAGGCGGACCTTCCGGAAGCGCTGGAGATAGCGCCATCATTGACCCCGATGGGCGTCCAGCAGGTCAGGCTCGAATCCGTCAGGCGCAAGTCCGGCGGGCGGATCCACCTCACCCCGCGTGTGCCAAAAACCGGTCCGGTCACAACCCTCTGCGGCCAGTCGCTGGCGGCAGGAACTTTCGCGGCGGTGGATGGTCCGGCCGACTGCACCAACTGCCAGCGCCGCTCTAAAGACCAGGGACGGATCTCGGGCGCGTTCTTTGCCCAGGAGGAAGGATCCGAGCTGCTCCGGCTCTCGCTGGAGCAGGCCCGCGCGCGCAAAGCACTACCTTCGAGCTCGCCGCCGCGCCTGACTGTGGTGAAGCCAGTCGCCTGGCCGGCGCCCAAACCGCCGCCCGAGACGATCCCCGATCGCCTCGGCGAGCTGGTCACCCGGGGCTTCAAACCGTCCGGGGAGGGCGTCTGGCGCAGCCCAGACGGCGTCATAGTCAAAATGCGCAAGCACGGAAAGGAGTGGCGGTTCGCCGAGCTCGTGTTTGAGGGTTCCGTAGTCGCCACGCGCGTCGAAGACGGCGTGCGGGTGAGGGCCGGCGACGTCGAGGTCGTGCCGTCGGGCGACGGCTTCGAGGTTCAGCTCAGGAAGAAATAAAGGAACCGGGCCGCATGGCCCGGTCCTCTCACAATCGGCTGAGTTAAACGCTCGCTTTGTCGGCGAACTCGTTCGTGTAGGTCTCGCTCAGGTTGGCGGTCTTGCCCTTGAAGCTCGGCACGTATTTCTGGTCGATGGCCATCACGGTCTCAGGACCGCCGGCCGGCATCTTGCAATCGGTACCGAAGATGGCCAGCTGGTTCTGAAGCGCCGCGACGTACAGGGCCTTGTCGTTGGCGTAGTAAGCCTGCGGCATCTTGTCGGAGATCTCGGCAGCTGTGTGGGAATGGATGAACTTCAATGTCTTGACGTAAGCGTTGACGAGGCGCTGCGCGACGTCCTTGTGGCTGTTCACCCAGGCGTTCTGCGCGAAAATTCCGATGAAGGGGTAATCGCCGCCCAGCGCGGCCCGGGTCGAAGCGGGCGTCATCAGGTCGACGAGGATCTTCCCTTTGCCGCTCGAGACCAGGCGTGAGATGGTGGGCTCAGTCGTCATGCCGCCGTCGATCTTCTGCTGGTCGATCGCCGCGATGAAGGTATCGCCCGCACCGACGGCGACGAAATGCTCCTTGGTGGGATCGAGCCCGGCCTGGCCGAGGATGGCCAGCGTCAAGGTGTGCGTCCCGGAGCCGATCGAGGTGACACCCAGGTTCTTGTTGAGCAGGTCCGCGGGCGACTTGATCGAGCCTGCCTTTTTGGCGTCTATGACCTCCGCCTCACCCGGCGCGATGCCGAACTGGCAGATGGTCTCGATCTTCTTGCCGAGCGGGTTGAGCTCCATCGGGTGCGAGTAGGCGCCCGACCCGGCGTCGACGTTGCCGGCGACGACCTCCTCTTCGGAGCCCTGCCCGGAGCCCTCGTCGATCAGCGACACGTCCAGGTTCTGCTCTGTGAAGTAACCGAGCCGCTCGGCGAGCATGTTCGGGAGATAGATCTGCTTGTTGAGGCCACCGACCATGATCTTGAGCGACACCTTGCCTGGCCCGTTCGGGGTGCTGCTGCTTCCACACGCGGCCACCATCGCGAGCACCGCGAGCGCTGTAAAAATCCGTCGACCCTGCAAACCCATACGCCGTTCCTCCTTCAAATCCGTGTTTCCGTAGCGACCGGCGGCCGCCACTTGATCAGACGGTCCTCGAGCGCTGTGATCAGTGCCTCTGCCACCAGCGCCATGGCAGCCAGCAAGCCCATGCCGGCGAACACGCCGGCAGCGTCGAACTGGTTCTTGGCGTTGTAGATCAGCTCGCCAACGCCCTGGGTCGCGCCGAACAGCTCTCCGACCACCGCGCCCACGAGCGCGAGCCCAAAGCTCGTGTGCAGGCTGGCCACGATCCACGAGAGGGCGGACGGGATGAGGATCTCGGTGGTCAGCTGGCGGTCGCCGGCGCCGAGAATCCGTGCGTTCGCAATCAGGGTGCGGTCCACCTCGCGGACTCCCTGGAACGCGTTGAAGAACACCACGAAGAAGACGAGCACCGCCGCGGTCGCAATCTTCGACTTGATGTCAAGCCCGAGCGAGATGGCGAAGAGAGCGCCCACGACGACACGCGGAATCGCGTTCGCGGCTTTGATGTACGGGCCGAGCACATCGGAGAGGAGCCTGCTGCGGCCGAGCGCCACGCCGATGATGACGCCCAGGATCGAGCCCACGATGAAACCGCCGACCGTCTCTTCCATGGTGACCAGCGCCTGCTCCCACAGCGGGCCGAGCTCAGTCCCCTGGGTGATCCAGTACCAGAGCTTGGCGAAGATCGCGGACGGCTGCGACCAGAAGAAGACGTCGATCCAGCCGAGCCGGGTCGTGAGCTCCCAGCCGCCAAGGAAAACAACTGCGACTAGCAGTCGGAGGCCGGCTACGTTCAGCTGACGGCGCTGCGCATCCCGCCTCCTCTTGGCGACGAGATCGACCGGCAGCTGCGCGGCCCGCCCACTGGTGGCGCTCATGCGGACGCTAAGCCGCGCCGCTGCGCTTCTGACGTTCATAGCTCACCAGGACCTCATCGCGGAGGTCGTTCCAGATCTCCTGATAGATCTCGCCGAAGCGCGGCTCGAAGCGGATCTCAGCGACGTTGCGCGGCCGTGGAAGGTCGACCTTGTAGTTGCTCTTGACCGTGCCAGGGCCGGCGGTGATGACGAAGACCCGATCGCTGAGTGAGATGGCCTCTTCGAGGTCATGCGTCACGAACACCACAGACGCCGAGCTGGCGGCCCAGAGGCCGAGCAGCTCGTTCTCCATGAGCGAGCGCGTCTGCACGTCCAGCGCGCTGAACGGCTCGTCCATCAGGAGGATTCGCGGGTTGTTGATCAGGCTCTGCGCCAGTGCCACGCGCTTGCGCATACCGCCAGACAGCTGGTACGGGTAGCGGTCTTCGAAGCCGCTGAGCCCCACGCGAGAGATCCAATCCCTCGCGCGCTCGCGCGCGTCCCGGTCGGAAGCTCCTCGATACCGTGGACCGGCGGCAACGTTCTCGAGCACTGTCTTCCAGGGAAAGACCGCGTCCGACTGGAACACATAGCCGATGCCGTCCCCGATGCCGGTCACGGGTTCGCCGAAGACCGAGACTTCACCTTCGCTCGGTGGCTCGAGCCCTGAGATCAGCGCAAGCGTCGTCGACTTGCCGCAGCCGGTCGGACCGACCACGGCACAGAACTCACCCGGCTCGACCGCCATGTCCAGGTCCCGCAGCGCGGTGAAGACCGTGCCCGAAGGGGTGAGGAATCGCTTCGTGGCGCCACGAAGCTCGATGGCGGGAGGCATCGCCCTCGACTCTG
>DATHDR010000185.1:0-3293 GCA_035318965.1 Verrucomicrobiia bacterium
CCCACGCGACTTCGGAGGGTTCGGTGCCAGTGGTCCTGTTTGCCAATTCGGTGGTCCATTCCGGGGGGAAATTGGTCGCCCTGGCGTTTTTGGTGGCGGTTGTGGGGCTAGCGTTGCAATTCAGCCCCATCCCTCATCAACGGCTGTCAGAAGCGCTTGCGGCTGCATGCTGGGTGGTTGCTGTTGCAATCGCGGCGGGACTCTTCTTGCCCCTCACCACGTTCCTAGCTGTGGTGGGTGTGGCCGTAGGGCTATGGATCGCCTACATAGTGCGCCTTGTTCAATCCCCACCGAAGGCGGCCACGAAATCCATAAGCCCGGTCCCCGACCCCTGCGGTGATCCCAGGGTACGACTCAAGAAGTTAAAGAGCAGCGCGAAGCACTTGGGGCACGAGCTTGAACACTTTGATAACCGGTGGCCAGCCGTCAAGAACAAAGATTTCGACGGCAAGCTCCCTGATCGGCGGCACGAAACGCACGCAGAAGCGATGCAGGCGCTCCAATGGGCATTCGCCTTCTACTTTTCGGCCTCGCGTACCTATGAGTACCAATGCAGCAGCCACCACGGGCGACGCCAAGAAAGGCTTCTGAAACAGTTAGAGAAGGTCTACAACGCGCTAGGGCTCTACCCAGGAGATGACACGGACTTCCCCCTCAAATCCGGTTGGCTTCACACCATTGGCGAGCGAAGTACGAAGCGATGGGGAGAACCCGAGGCCGACCCTATCTCGGAGGCCGATTTCGGAGCCGAACTCACCAATAACCCAAGCTTGGCCGAATCCTTAGAGCCAGTCAGGACGCTCTTGTTTAGGGCAGCCCCAGGAACTGACGCACGCGCACGCCTAAAGAAAGCAGAGAGGGCCGTAAAGCGCGTGAAGAGAAAGCTGACCTATTGCTATCGCCCGTGAACAAGCTCCTCAAGCGGAAGCGTTTCGCCCTCAATCATCCGCAGCAGCGTGTCGCGGAACAGGTAGGCGTTGTCCCGGTTGTTGAACCGAAACGCCATCTCGTCGAGGTAGGCCGGAAGGTGCTTGGCCGAAAGCTGGTGGTAGGTGCCGACGACGGACCGCTTGAACAAGCTCCACACGCCCTCAATCGTGTTCGTGTGGACGATGCCGCGCACCCATTCTTCGCGGCCATGATCGACCTTCCGGTGCGTCGTGTCCCAGTCGGTCATATCGCCCCAGGAGTAGTCGGAGTCCGTGAAGATGAACTCGGCTTTGTCGTCAACCTTGTCTTTGACGAATCCCCGGTAGGACTTTTTGGACTCGGGCTGCGGGCCTTTGCGAACCTCAAGGCGAAGCTCGCCGCCGCGTTCAACCGCTCCCATGATCATCGACTTGTGAGAGCGCCATTTAGTACCCGATCCCCTTCGCCGACCACCGATCCAAGTCTCGTCTATCTCCACGATGCCTTGAAGCGGCACAGGCGACCCGTCCTCCATTGCGGAGCGGACCCGATGCCCGAGATACCAGGCGGTCTTGTAGCTGACGCCAAGAGTCCTTTGAAGCTGCTTTGCGCTGATCCCCTTCTTGGACTCGCCGATCAGGTAGATGGCGAGGAACCACTTCCAAAGCGGCAGGTGGGAGTCGTGGAAGACGGTCCCTGCGGTCACGGAGAACTGATAGCGGCATGACTCCTCATTGCACTCATGCTGCTTGCGCTTCTCGATCCACGAAACCGAGTCGTTGCCGCAGCGCGGACAACGGACCCCATCGGGCCAACGAAGGTCTTCCAGATATTCACGGCACTTGTCCTCGGAGCGGAACTGCTCAATCAACTGGGGGAGGTTCATAGCCATGCCTCGCCGCAAAAAGAAAGCCCGCGAGCTGACTGACGAGGAGACAATGAAGAAATTGTTCCCCAAAAAGGTTCGGGACGAGGCGAAGAAAACCGCTCTAGATAGCAAGAAACCTTCATCTAAGAAGGACTCTAGCTGAATGGCTACCCTGTGTTAAGGGGATAATCCCCCGGTCCGATACTTTGTGACAGGTTGTTACAAAGTGCTACCTTGGGCTCATGGCCTGGAATGTCGTCATCGCCGGGGGTGGATTCGGTGGGGCCATGGCGGCTCGGGAGCTGGAGCGGATCATGCCGCGGCAGTCGGCGCGGTTGATCCTGGTCAACGACGTCAACTTTCTGCTCTACACGCCGTTTTTGCCGGAGGCGGCCGCGGGCACGCTGGAGCCGCGGCACGTCGTGACGCCGCTGCGCGAGATTCTCGACCGGACCTACCTGCGGTTGGGCACCGTCTCTGGCCACGATCCGCAGACGCGCACGGTCGAGCTGCGCACGCGCGAGGGCGAGATCGAGCAGCTTCCCTACGATCAGCTGCTGCTCGCCCTCGGCTCGGTCTCGCGGGTCCTGCCGGTGCCGGGGCTGGCTGAGCACGCAGTCGGCTTCAAGACCCTTGCCGATGCGATCTGGCTGCGCAACCACGTGGTCGAGACGCTCGAGGCGGCCAACGCCAGCGAGGATCCCGCTCGTCGCGACGAGCTGCTCACCTACGTCTTCGTCGGCGGCGGCTACGCCGGCCTGGAGGCACTCGCCGAGCTGCAGGACTTTGCCGCCGACGCGATGGAGAGCTATCCCCGTGCCCGCCTGCACGGGATGCGCTGGGTCCTGGTCGAGGCGACGAACCGGGTGCTGCCCGAGATCGACATCGGCCTCGCCGAGTACGCCCTGCGGCAGTTGCGCGGCCGCGGCATCGACATCCGCCTCGAGACGACGCTGGAGGAGGTCACCGCCGACCGCGCGCGCCTCTCCAGCGGCGAGACGCTGCCGACCCGAACGGTTGTCTGGACGGCCGGCGTTGCGCCGCACCCGAGCGTGCGGCGCCTCAACCTGCCGCTCGACGAGCGCGGCCGCATTCCCGTCGACGAGTACCTGCGGGTGCAGGGCTCCGAATCGGTCTGGGCAATCGGCGATTGCGCCGCGGCGCCCGATCCGCGCGGCGGCTTCTATCCGCCGACCGCTCAGCATGCGGTTCGCGAGGGTCCGGCCGCCGCTCGCAACATCGCCGCCGAGCTCGGCGTCGGCTCGACCCGACCCTTCGAGTACCGCGGCAACGCCTCCTTCGTCAACCTCGGCCGCTACAAGGCGGTCGGCCGGGTCGGCGAGCGCACCTTCCGCGGCTTCCCGGCCTGGTGGCTGGCGCGGACCTACCATATGAGCCAGATTCCGGGCCCCGCTCGCAAGGCGCGCGCGGTGCTCGATTGGACCGCCAGCTTGCCCTTTCGCCGCGACATCTCCGAGCTCGGCTCGATCGGCCACCGGAAGCCGTTGAGGTAGCG
>DATHDR010000186.1:0-3629 GCA_035318965.1 Verrucomicrobiia bacterium
GTCGGTGCTCTGCGCGAACTGCGTGAACGCGGAGCCCTCAATCGCTCCAACGTGATCCCAGGTCGCGCCGCCGTTCGTGGACCGGGCCACTGCTACCGCGTTGGCCCAGTTCGGAACGAGGATGTTGAAGGCGAGCGCCGAAGCGTAGGCGATTCCATCCGGTCCGAAAGAAACCCAAGGGTCTGAGGCCCGCCGGTAACCGGCAAGCGACGGCGGTGTGCCCGCCGGTATGCCCGACGCGCACTGGTTCCACGGCATCGCGGACTTGGTCCACGTGGAGCCGCCGTCCGACGAGACGCTCACACCAATGGCGTTACCGCCTCCGTTGGACCAGCGATCCTGGTGAAACATGGTGATGATGTTGTTGCCGGATACCGCGATCTGCGGCTCGACCTCAGCGTTGATGAAGTTCCTGCCAGGTTGGTCGGCGTTAGACGACGCACATGCAGCGACCGGTGACGGCCCCGATACAAGCATCGGAGTGATGGCCGCCACCGCGGTCGACGAGGTGATCAGCGCGATCGCGCTTGCGAGCGCGGAAATGCAGACAGCTTTCCTAGGCAACTTCACAAACCCCCTTTGTGTGCCTGAACCCCAGCCGCGACTCCCTGACCTTAATCCCAGCCCAGGCGTTCATGCAACCAGGCGAGCGCGACCTCTCCCTGCGCAGCCTGGAAAGCGCGAACCGTGGGGATGCCAGGCGGCGGCGGCCGGCGCGAATGGCCCAGGAAATAGCCTGTGAGCGACGCGAGAACTGCAGTGACTGCTTCGTCTCGAATGCCCCCCAGAGGGACGCGGCGGAGCAGCTCATCAGGTTTCGGTCCTCCCTGCATGTGCACTGACGGCGCCAACCCAACCCACTCGATAAACGCTGGTCCGACGCGTGCCCAGGGCCAGTCGACGAAGTAGGCCTTGTCGCCCGCGATGAGGATGTTGTCGGCGCGCACGTCGAAATTCAGAAGCGTCCGGCCCGACAGCATTGAGGGAGTGGACGCCTCGAGGTCCACGAGCCGGTCGAGGTTCTTCATCGACCAGGCATCGAGCCCGGTCGCGTGCGTGGATTGGAGCTCGCTCCAACCCTTGATCTCGGTGGCGAAGGCATCAGCAGCGGCAGCGCTCTCCAACGGCGAGGGGGTCAGCACCTCCTGAAGCCGCAACAGACCCTCGATGACGAGGTCCAGCTCGTGCGATCGCCAGGGCTGAGCCGGCGTATGCCCATCGATGTCTGTGAGCCCGAGCGCCACCCAGCCGTTTTCGTCGTAGATCCACAGCAGTTTCGGCGCCGCCGCCTCCGGCGGCAGGCCCGCGACCACGTCGGCCTCTCTACGGTGTATCCCGGGCGTATCAGGGTTGGCGTCCTCGCTGACAGCCTTGACGAAAACCCGTCGCCCATCTCCGAGACGCAGTCTCGCGGCCAGGCCTGGTGAGAAGCCCCCTGGCTGCGTGACCGCTTCGACGACCCGGCCGCCCATTCGCTCTTCAATCGCCGCTCGAACGTGATCGGGCAGTTCGTCCCAGTGAACGCGCACGCCCGCAGCGGGTGGGTTAGAGAAAGACACCCCGGCGACGCTTCAGGTTGTCGTAGATGCCCTGCTGGATGGTGTCCCTCACCTCGTCGGCCAGGGCCATCACCAGGTTCTGGTCGTCTGCGGCTTCGGGCGGGTGCTCCTCGACATGGATCGGAGCGTGGAACTGGATGCGCCACTTGCTCGGCAGCGGGATCATGCCCAGAGGTCCGAGCCACGGCCAGAACGGAGTGACCGGGAAGTATGGAAGTCCGAAGAACCTTGCCAGTGGAGCCACGTCGGCGACCATCGGATAGATCTCCTCTGATCCCACGACCGAGACGGGGATGATGGGTGCGCGCGACCTGATCGCCGTCGCGACGAATCCTCCCCGGCCGAAGCGGCGCAAGCGGTAGCGATCCTTGAAGTTCTTTCCTGTCCCTCTGACTCCTTCGGGAAAGACAAGGACGAGCTCGTCGCGCTCGAGCAAGCGCCGAGTGTCGTCGGGATGTCCCACCGTCTGCCCGGTGCGGCGCAAGAACCAGCTGAGCACCGGCATGCCCAGGAACAGGCTGGCCACCAGGGCGCGCACGTGTCGCGGGTGTGGGTGCTCCGCGAAAACCGCGGTCTTGATCATCGTGCCGTCCCAGGGCAGGACGCCGGCGTGGTTTGCCACGAGCAAAGCGCGGCCGGTCGCGGGCACGTTCTCGACGCCAGTGGTCTCGACGCGCCAATAGTCGCGATACAGCAGCGTGAAGACCGAGAGAAACGACTCCGTCCACTGCGGGTCGAAGCCGAACTCGTCGACCTCGTAATTCGCCCCGCGGCGCGCGAGCTCCTGCTGTTTGTAGACGAACTGGGCGAACTCCATGATCCGATTGAGGTCGATCACGTTTCGCCCCGTCAGCTCACGCAATCGCACCGACAGCTCGCTCAGGCCCTGGAGGGCGTAGACAGGGGCCTGGCGCTGGAGCCGCCGGACCCGCTTGGGCACCCGAAGTCCCGATTGCGGCCGCACGATCTCTGCGGGCTTGCTGTTCTTCTTGCGCTGCTTGGGGGTGACGGCTTCCTGGATCATCGATGCGCCTCGAGCTTCGGCGCGCTGCGGTGACCGTTGCGCGCCTCGCGCCGGCGGCGCTGGAGGTAAACCTGCAGCTCGTATTCCTGTGGAGGCGATGGCGCCTCGATGACCTCGAGGTCCTTGCCGCGGGCGAGGGCGTCCATCACTGCGCGGGAGCTGTAAGTGGGCTTCCAGCCGAAGGCAGCTTCGAGCCTCGCGCAGTCCATCACCGAGCCATAAGCGATCACGTCGGCGAGGTGGGCTGGGAGGTTCACGCCGGTCAGCGCACGCAGCGCAAGGCGGCCCATCCAGCGACCGTACGGGGGCAGGACCGGCGCGGAGCTTCCACCCATGATCGCAATGGCCTGGCTGAGCAGCACCACGCCATTGGCGGCCACGTTGAAGACTCCGGGGTGGTCGCCAAGGACCGCGCGCACGATCGACTCTGCCGCGTCCTCTTCGTGAAGCAGCTGCAGCCGCGGGTCGAAGCCGGCAAAGGTGGGAACGACCGGCAGCGACAGGTAGCGCGCGAAAGTGGTGTCCTCGCTGACCCTGAACCCGAGCCGCATCACGCTCACCTGGCACGAGTCTTCACGAAGCGCGAATTCGGTCACCAGCTGCTCCATGTCCAGCAAGTCGCGCGTGACCGAGGAAGCAGGCCGCTCGCTGTTCGTCGACTCCTCGGAGAAAAAGGACGGATCGCTTGGTCCCGCGCCGTATACCGCCTGGCTCGATTTCACGATCAGCCGGCGCACACGGCTCGAAGGTCCCGAGCACCCAACCAGGATGTTCATCGTTCCGATCACGTCGGTCTCATGGATCGATCTCTCGACCTGAGGCGAGTCGACCATCACTGCGAGATGCACCACCGTGTCGATCTGCAGCCGGCTGACGAGCTTTCCGATCGCGGCGTGCCTCACGTCGGCGTGGACGAAGTCCATCTCCTCAAGGGCGCTGATGGGGTCGTGTACATCGCATCCGAACAGGAAGGGCACCTGTGGAGCGAGCCGGCGCGCAACTTCAGCGCCAAGTGGGTTGGAGACCCCAGTGACGAGGACGCGGTT
>DATHDR010000187.1:0-18328 GCA_035318965.1 Verrucomicrobiia bacterium
GTCCGATCGACGAGCTCGAGCGTGTCCGCGAACTTTCCATCGGCGTAGGGATAGACCGTGAGGATGGGGCCGAACAGCTCCTCCTTGAGAAGCTTGAAGTCCGGGTCGGTCGTCTCGATGACGGTCGGCCGGACGAACCAACCCACCTTGTCATCACCCTTGCCGCCCGCGACGACCTTGGCGACCTCGGACTTGCGGGCGAACTCGATCGCCTTCATGTGGTTCGAGTAAGCCTTCCCGTCGATCACGGCGCCCATGAAGTTCCGGAAGTCTGCGACGTCTCCCTGCGGGATCGCTTCAACCTCGTCCGCCATCTCAGACCGCATCCGCTTCCACATCGACTGCGGAACGTAGGCGCGTGATGCCGCAGAGCACTTCTGGCCCTGGTACTCGAACGCGCCCCGGATCAATGCGGTGCGCAGCGCATCCGAGTCAGCCGACTCGTGGGCGACGATGAAGTCCTTCCCACCCGTTTCACCGACAAGGCGCGGGTACGTCCGGTAGTTGTCGACGTTCTGGCCCACCGTCCGCCACATGCCCTGGAACACCTCGGTCGATCCGGTGAAGTGGATGCCGGCGAGCTCCTTGTGGTTCAGCACGCGGTCCGATACCTGCACCGCGCTGCCGCTCACCATGTTGATGACGCCCGGGGGCAAGCCCGCCTCGTTGAGGATCTCCATCAGAAAATGGCTGACCAGCAGCGTCTGCGTGGCGGGCTTGAAGACCACCGTGTTGCCCATCAATGCCGCAGCGGTGGGCAGGTTGGCGCCGATGGAGGTGAAGTTGAACGGGCTCACCGCGAAGATGAAACCCTCCAGCGGCCGGTACTCCAGGCGGTTCCAGGCGGTGCCGTCGTTGAATGGCTGCTGGCCCAGCAGCTGGTCGCCGAAGTACGCGTTGTAACGCCAGAAGTCGATCGATTCGCATGCGGCGTCGATCTCGGCCTGGTGCACAGTCTTGGACTGTCCCAACATCGTGGCCGCGTTGATGGTGTCCCGCCAGGGGCCGGCCAGCAGGGACGCCGCCCTCAAGAGCACCGCCGCGCGCTCGTGGTACGAGGTGGCTGCCCATGCTCGTCGGGCCTTCAGGGCGGCGTCGATTGCGTCGTCGAAGTCTTTGGGGGCGCCGACCGCGTACTCGGCGATCGTCAGCTCGTGCCGGTGAGGCGACCGGATGTCGCCTCTGGAGGCGCCCCACCTGCGCTCTCCCCCGATCTGCATCGGGACCTCGGTCCGCGCATCGGTCACCTCCGCCAGCCGGGCTTTGAGGCTTTTGCGGTACGGATCACCCGGCGCGTAGGCCCGCACCGGCTCATTGACTGGCGTGGGGACTTTAAAGTGTCCATCGGCGGTCATCTCGACTCCTCTTTCAACCTGCTCTTGACCTTCAAATCGTAACCCGCCCTCGTATGTCACCTAGACCACGACCGGGATTGTTGGAGGCGCTTGCTTGGTCGGCTTGACTCCGGACCTGGCCGTTCGATTGTCAGCTACGACGGATCGAATCCGGCAAACGGTCGCACTCCTGAATCGACGCGGATATGCGCTATCTCCGGAGCGGCTGGCAGCAGTGTGCCTGGGGGGTTCGATCTCGACGGACGAGGTCCGCTGGGCCGTGGCTGCAAGTCCTGACCTCGTGATGGCTGATGACCTTGTGGTGGATCGTTCGAGCATCGATCGGGTGGCCGAGATTCGCTCGCGTGCGCACCACCACTGCGCCGACGCCTCGGCTTACGTGCAGATGACGATGCGGTTTGTCCGCGCCCTCGTCGCCTTCGCCCCGTTCATACGCAGCGTCTCAATTGCCGGCTCGCTTGCGAGCGGGGGCTTTCGAAGCTCGGACGACGTGGACTTGAACCTGATCGTGGACGACGGCCATCGACACCTCGCGTACGTCGCCGTGAGCGGGCTCGGTCTGGTGCACGCACTCGCACACCGCAACAAACCGGTCGATGACCTCACGCGACGCCCAGTAGCGCCGCGCCTGATGACCGCAAACCTCATCCTCGAACGCTCGCAGTGCCGGCCGCTCGCACGGCAGGACGAGGGCATGGCTTTCGAGCTGATGATGGCCGAGCCCATCTACGGCATCGAGGAGTTTCACGAGCTGCTCGAGGCCAACCCCATGCTCATGGAGCATTTTCCGCAGCTGGCACGAAAGCGGCCGGCTCGGCTCATCGACCCGCCCGCGTTCCGCCTTCCCGCGACGTTGTTCCCGCGCTTCTTCGACGGCGCGGCACGGATGCTCGGCGAGACCGCCTGGCGGTACATGCAGTGGACGCGGCGCCAGAACCCCGACGCGCTGGACCGCGTCGCGTATGTGCGCTCGACGATGCGCCCCTACACCTTGTTCGACAGGAGCTTGCAGTGATGTTGGCGGCCATCGTCATCACGATCCTCGGCCTCACCAGCGTCCTCCTCTTCGCGTTCGGCGTGAACTTGCTTTACCTGACCTCCCGCGCGGCGCGGTTGCGACCAAGCCCACCAGGCCCGTACGCACCCGACGGCGAACCACTGGTATGCGTACAGGTGCCCATTTACAACGAGCGCTATGTGGCCGAGCGAGTGCTGGACGCGGTCTGCGCGATCGACTGGCCGGCGAGCTGCCTGGAGGTTCAGGTCCTTGACGACTCGGACGACGAAACGACCGCGATCATCGCTCGTCGCGCCGCCCGGTGGCGCCGGGACGGAATCAAGGTCACGCATGTCAGGCGTGGGAAACGGGCGGGATTCAAGGCCGGCGCGCTCGCATTTGGCCTGACGCTGACGAATGCTCCGTTCATAGCGATCTTCGACGCCGACTTCGTGCCTGCCAACGATTTTCTTCGCCGCACCATGGGAGTCTTCGACGATCCGGTGATTGGATTCGTGCAGGCACGTTGGGGTCACCTCGACGAGGGCTACTCATGGTTCACCCGCCTGCAGGCCCTCGTCGTCGACTTTCACTTTCTCGTCGAGCAGGCGGCTCGTTCAGCAGCGGGATACTTCACCAACTTCACGGGCACCGCAGGAGTCTGGCGGCGAGCCGCCATCGAGGACGCGGGAGGCTGGACCGCCGCCACCCTGACCGAGGACCTGGATTTGAGCTATCGCGCTCAGCTGCGCGGATGGCGGGCTGCATACATGGATGACGTTGTGGTGCCTGAAGAGCTGCCGGTTTCGATCGACGCGTATCGCCACCAGCAGTCACGTTGGGCGACTGGCAGCTTCCAATGCGCATTCGAGTTGTTGGGCCAGGTGCTGCGAAGTCCAAACCGGGCAGCGATCAAGTTCCAGGCCACCGTCCACCTGCTCGCGTATGCCGTCGGACCAATGATGTTGATTCAGATCGCGTGCTACCCGATCCTCATTCTCACGGTTGGCCGCTACGGGCTTCCGTGGCCGCTGGCCAATGCCTCGATTCTTGCGATTCTGATCGGAGTTTCACCGTGGATCGGTTTCATGGTGGCGCAGACGAGGAGAGGCCGGCCATGGTGGTCGGGAGCCTATTCCCTTCTGTTCCAGGTAGTGGGGGCGGGAATGTCGATCACCGTTCTCATCGCGCTCCTGCGGGCCACCCGGCGCGGCGGCGAATTCGTTCGCACGCCCAAGCACCGCATCGTGGAGCGCGGGCAGGAGTGGCGTGACCAGGCCTACGTTCGCGTCGGCGACCCGCGTGCCCTGATAGAGGCTGCGCTCGGGCTGGGCGCGCTGCTGATGGTGGCATTCGCTTTGGACCGGGGCCTCTGGCTGGTCGCGATCTACGCCAGCATGTTTGCGCTCGGCTTTCTCGTGCTCGCCTCGCTCAGCCTGCTCGATCTGCTCGAGGTGCTGACATTTCGCGCCCTCGGAAGGCGAGCCCTGGCCCGCCTCCAGGCGTCAGTGCCAAAGCTTGGCCTGCTTGCGCTGTGCGCTGTGCTGCTCGTGTTCGCGGCGCAGATGGCTGAGCCGTTCGAGGATGGCTATGCGCACTGGCTGATCGCCGCGAACCTGGCCTCGACAGGAAGCCTCCACGACCCTCTGTTCGGAATGGAGGACACGTGGCTCCCTGGGTATCACCTGCTCGCTGCGGCGGTGCTTCGCGTGTTCGGCCTGTGGCAGCTCGGCGCGTTGAAGATCCTTGGAGCCCTTCTGGGCACGGCAACGCTGGCGTGTGTCTACGCGCTGGCCCCCAACGTGCGCCAGGCAAGACTCGCCGTCGCGCTTTTGGTTCTCAACCCGGTTTTTCTGTTCACCTCCGGTTCGGCCGTCGCCGAGCCCTTGCTGACCGTACTGCTCACATCCGCGGCGCTGGCCGCGGTCCGCCGGCAGATGAAGCTGGCCGCCCTGCTTGCCGCGCTCGCATGCGCGACCTCCGCGAAAGCCTGGATCTGGGTCGCCGCCGCCGGCGGCTATGCGGTGTTTGAGCTGTGGCGGCGACGAGCCCCTGCCTGGGGCAGACCCGCGATTGCATGGGCCGTGCCGGCGATCGGCCTGCTCCTGTTCTTTCAACTCGGCTTCGCGCCGGCCAGCCATTCCGTCGCTCGCGGATCGCTCGAGGTGGTCTCAGCCACCGTCCGCGGCAGCTTGCCGGCGGGAGGCATGGCGCGGGTCGCCGAGCTCATCCGCACTTTCGGGCTGGCAGCCCTGCCGCTCTTTGCCTTCGGCGGGCTGGGCTTGTGGAACACAGTCCGCAGGCCAGGATCCGAAAAAGAGCGATCCGCAATCCGTTTCCTGCACGCCCCGGCGATCGTCTTCCTCGCGGCCGTGGTCGGGCTTGTCGCGATCGGGGCTTACTCCGGCAGCCATCGTTATCTCTACCCGGCGTTGCCCTCGCTCGCGCTGCTTGCAGCCGCCGCACTCGATCGGTACAGAGCTGCCGTTCGAGTGGCGGCGATCGCTTCCACCGGGCTCCTCGCTATCGCTTTTCTGCCGGTGTTCACTGGCTTCGCTGCGGACAACGCCGGCCTGGTCGCCGCCGGCCGGGCCACCTCAGGAAGCTCCGGTCTCCTGGTCACCGATTCACCGGTGGTTGCCTTCTTCAGCGGAAGGAGACCGGCTGACATCACCGGTTCTCAGCAGCTGCCGCTGGACAGCGCGGCAGCGATCGACTGGATGCGCGAGCACGACGTCACGGAGCTCGTGGTCGAGAACATCAGCTACTACCACGCGACGGTTCTCTTTCCTGAGCTGGCCTCGGGCCGTCCCAGCCCGCCTTTTGCGAGTCTGGGCCAGCAGTCGCGCTACCAGGTCAGTGGCGGCAAGACCGTATACGCCTACCGGCTCGGCGCGGCGCTCTCGCGGCAGTCGATCTTCCCCGGAGTCGATGCGAGCATCGAACCGACGCGCGGCGTTGGTAAGACCGCCCCACTGGCGAAGGGCGTGATGTTGCGGGTCGCCGGCGCGGACGCAACGGGCGAAGGTGTGGGCTTTGGCGTCCCGATCGTGCGCTATGACGATGGCTGGGTCTACTCGCGCACCTCGAACACGGTCGACCTGTCGACGCCGGGCGTTGCGGTGTGGAAGCGGACGTTCCAGCTGGACGAGATCGGAGGGGACGCGGCACACGGTTATTCGTTCGTGCCAATCGCTTCCCGAGGCACGATCGACGTCACATATACGGTCGATGCGACAGGCGTGTCGATCGACGTGCGGCCGGTCCGGCTTGCGCCGGGGTTCTCACAGGTCGGGATCCTGAATGAGCAATCCGCGGCCTTCGATGACTTCGCCGACTCCACCCAGAGGCTGTTCGGCCCTGACTTTCCGGACTGGATCTCCGTCGAGGGAAGCTGGGGACGGCTGCGGTCGGCGAACCTGGGCGTGGAGTGGTCCGCGCCGTCGCTGCCCGGCGCGCAGATGCATGCAGGCCGTGAGTTGATCGGAACCGAGTTCGACTGGGCAGGGCTCGACTACCTGTTTCCGTCGACCTTCGGCGGAGCCACGTATCACCTCAACATCCAGGAGGCGAGATGACGCCAAACGATCGCGTCGATGTACTGCTGGTCTATCCACAACGCGCCCCGTCACAGGGCCGGCACTGGATCATGCCCTCGCTCGGCCTGATGTACCTGAGCGCCGCGCTGCGGCAGGCCGGCTACTCGGTGCGGCACATCGACCACACCTTCATGGAACGGCGCGAGGTCCTGGCTGAGATCGAGCGGCTGCAGCCGTCGGTGATCGGCATCTACTGCATGATCACCATGCAGGACGAGGCGCTCTCGCTCGCAGCGCAAGTCCGAGGCAAGGCGCTGACTGTGGTCGGCGGGCCGTATCCGTCAGGAGAGCCCGAGACTTTCGTCGACGACTTCGACCTCGTGGCCGTCGGCGAGGGCGAGGAGACGATCGTCAGGATCATGGAGCACCTGGACGACCGCCGTTTCGAGGATATCCCTGGTCTGGTCTTCAAGCGCGATGGTGAAATCGTGCGGGGCACCGCACGAACCCGAACCAAGGACATGTCGCATCTGCCGCTGCCGTACAGAGGCGACATCCCCAACGCGGAATACATCCGGTACTGGCGGAAGCACTGGAAGGACGCGACGACTCCGCTGATGTCGACGCGCGGCTGTCCGTTCCGTTGCGACTTCTGCCACAAGTCGGTGTTCGGCGACCTGTTCAGCGCGCGACCGGTGGAGTCGGTGGTGGCGGAGATGCGCGAGATCGCCGAGCTCGGCTACGACCACATCTGGATGTCAGACGATCTCTTCACGCTCAACTACCACCGCACATACGAGCTTGCACAGGCGATCGAAGCGGCACACCTTCCCCTGACATGGGAGTGCCTGAGCCGGGTCACGCATGTAGATAAGGCGTTGTTCGACCAGATGCGTCGCGCAGGCTGCAAGCGGATCTTCTTCGGCATCGAGTCGGGCGATGAAAAAGTGCTGAAGGAGATGAAGAAAGGCATCACGCCGGACCAGGCTCGCGCAGCGGTCGAGGCCTGCGTGGCGGCGGGCATCAAGGCCGCCGGCTTCTTCATGGTCGGCTACCTGGGCGAGACGACCGACTCCCTCATCCGGAGCATCAACTTCTCGAGCAGCCTGCCCCTGGATTACGTGAGCTACACGATCGCCTACCCGCTCCCGGGTACCGGCTTCTACGAGCGTGTGCGCGAGCGCCGCCGGCGCGGCGAGTGGCATAAGGTGCGTCACAACAGGTTGCTGTTCAACACCGACTTCTCGGAGCACAAGCTTCGGGCCGCGATCTTGAAAGGCGCGATCCAGCATCGACTCAACCGGATGCACCTACGTCCGGCGGCCAGAGCTTTCCAGCTCGCCACCGACCCAGTCCTACGCGCGCTCAGATAGCCGCCGGGCTGCTTGGGATGGCCATCGCCGCCTGTGGTGGCTCGACCCCGGCATCAAAGGCTGGCTATCCCGAGTCTGGACTCGTGCTCCTTTCGATCAAGGATGGAGCGCCAAGAGGCTCGGCTTCGATCGGGAAGGACCCCGTCGCGGTGATCGTGTCCGACGATGGCCGGATGGCATACCTCGCCGACAGCGCCCCGGGCGATGTGTACGCCGTGAGCCTGCCGAACCTGCATGTCGCTTGGAAGCAGCACGTCGGCGGCGCGCCGTTTGGGCTGCTGTTGCGCGGCCCGCGGCTTTTCGTCAGCCTGTTCGACGGCGCCGCGGTGCTGGAGCTGGATCCCAAGAGTGGGGTCATGATGGGTGCTCACCAGGTGCCTCAGGGTCCTGCCGCCATGACCGTCGACGCTTCCGGCCGGATCGTCGTGGCCGGCACCCGAGGCCAGGTGAACGTGATCGACGGCGGCCAGCTCCCTGCAGGCCACGGGTTCGGCATTGCACTGGCCGGCGGCCGGATCTGGACCGCGGACTACGAGCGCGCCGAGCTGGTCCCCGCCGGCGACGATCATCGAGTTGGCCTGCCGCTACCCCTCTTTCCGTTCTGGCTCGCGCCGGGGGGCGGCGACACGCTGCTGATCGCAGCCGAAGGCGCCGTCGAAGACACAGATGTCGGCGGCGTGTTCTCCTTCGACCCGGTGAGCGGCGCGTTCAAGATCCTGGCGACACCGAAAGACCCGGACCAGGTGCTCCAATCGGGGTCATTGATCGTGGTCGCGGCGCACGGCGACGGGCACGTGCTCGTTTTGCAGGACGAGCGCTCTAGCGCGTGGGCGCGGGGCACTGCCCCGGTGGCGCTCGCGGCGTCTGATGCTCTTGGTCTCCTCGTGGTCGCTGTGAACGCTCATGAGTGAGGCGTGGGCGAGCTTTTTCCGCATCGCGATCGGCCTCTACTGGCTCTACTTCGCGAGCCAGAAGTGGCAGGGCGTGGATTGGATGCGCGACCTCATGGCCTCGACCGCAAAGGTCAACCCGATCCCCGGCCTCCACGAGCTCCTGGTCTCGGTGGTCGTCCCCAACTGGCTGCCTTTCGCGTTGGGGCAGGCGGTGGGCGAGACGGTGGTCGCGATCCTGCTCATACTCGGGCTCGCCACACGTTGGGGCGGAATCCTCGGATTTCTGCTCGCGGCCAATCTCGCGCTCACTGTCGCGTTCGGGGCCGAGGACGGGTTCAAGTGGTTGTACTACCTCGCCGTGCTGGCGAACGCGCAGGTGATCGTCTCCGGCCCGGGTCCGTTTGCACTGGCGAGATTCGGTTGGGTTCCCGCCTTCCTACGCTGATCACCGTCGCGCTGGCGGTGCTCGCATCCTCATGCGCGCAGGCTGCCGTCGTTACCCGGCCTTCGCCCTCGCCGCTTGTCGCCGGGTGCAGGCCCGGTCCGCCTGAGGCAGGCGTACACAGCCCGGACCGGCTCCAGGTGCTCGACCCGTGCAAGCACGCCGAAGGCACGGTGGTCGATGTCGCCCACAAGGATGACGGCGACTATCACGTGTGGTTCAAGCCCGACCCGGGATATGAGTCCCTGCTCAACTCGGAGAACCATTTCCAGGCTCAGCCGGCGATGCTGGCCGAGATCACGCCCGACTGCGACCTGGCGACCAATCCGCCCGATGCCCAGTCAGCGGCTCGATGTCCGAAGTCGACGCTTCCGATTCCGGTCCTGGGCGACCATATCGCGATCGATGGGCCCTGGGTGCTGGATACCGACCATGGGTGGCGCGAGATCCACCCGGTCGACTCGATCCAGATAGGCTAGACGCCGTGAGCCTGGATGCCGAGGGTTATGGGTTTCCTGAACATCAGCGCACGCTCGCGCGCCTGATGGACGACATCCGAGTCCTGTCGCCTGCGGGTGTCGAGCGCGCGGCGATGGGCTGGGACACACACGTCGGCAAGAACGCGCTGCCTGCGCTGCATACAGCCGAGAAGGCAGCCCTCCACGCGATCGAGCAGGCCGATCGTGGAGCTGCTTGGGACGAGGTACGACGGTCGCTTTTCGGCCTGACCGAATCTGGCGGTGCGCTCATCTCCTGGAAGGCTGAGCACGGCGAGATCGGCCACAAGGCCGAGAATGCCGCGTTTGCCGCTGCGCTCGGGTTGGTGGCGGGCGGCCTCATCAGCGAGGAGCAGACGGCCACCCTGATGCGGCCGATGGCGGAAGCCCTGCCGTGGCTGCTCCCAGGAGAATCTCAGCCCGGGGCGTAAGGAGCAGTCGTTGGGTCGATCGATTCGAGCCAGCGCCGGGCCGCGGCGTGCGACTGCAAGCGGACGAAATCAATGTGTTGCCACGTGGGGTCGGTCATCGCGTTCAGGTAGCGCAGCACGAACTCGTCGTACTTGACCCAGGCCCAGACGATCACGCTCTTCTCGGGATCGAGCGACAGGAAGTTGGACAGCGGCTCACGATTCCCATTCCAGAGCACCTCCCGCGTCAAAGCTCGGTGTACGGTCCTCACAATCAACCGGCGCATCACAGTGCGTCGGGGTAGGTCGAGCCAGACGACTGTGTCGGCATGCTTCCAGACCGGACCTTCCATGACAAACCGCCTGTAGTTGCCGTCGACCACCCAGGCCGGTTGGGAGGTCGCCGCCTCGACCTTGGCCAGGAACTCGCTGTCCGGGCGCGGCTGCCAGCCTGGCAGGTGCATGAATGCGTCCAGCTCGACATATGGAACCGCGAGCCGCTTTGCAAGGGAACGGGCGAGAGTGGACTTACCCGAGCCGCTCGTACCCACGACTGAAACACGCCGCACGGGCGCGAAGTTTAGGACGCCTTAGGTCGCCGTGGCCGGGACGAGCTCCGTCAGGTCGACGGCCTGGTTGCCAAGCGCCGACTCGCTCACGGGTCGCCGGCCTTCGATCAGCTTGCCACCAAGCTCATTGGTCTTCGAATCGTTCATCGACAGCACGGCGTCGATGAGGCCGTGGCGCAGGTAGAAGACCGAGAAGGACAGGCCGTCGCGATCGCCGCGCCAGACGGCACGGTCCTCGCCCGACGCGTGGCCGCGATACTCGAGGTTCACGTCGTACTGGTCGGACCAGAAGTACGGAAGCTTTGTGTAGGGCGCGTCGCCACCGGCGATGTTCGCCGCGATGCCGCGGCCATGATTCTTGGCCACCTCCCAATGCTCAACTCGAATCGCGCGCCCCAGCACCGGGTGAGGATGCAAAGCAACGTCGCCGCCGCAGTACACGCCATCCGCGGCGCGGAGCGCTTCGTCGACGCGGACTCCGCCACCTTCGATCGTGAGTCCGAGCGCCTTCGGGAGGTCGAGGTTTGGCTCGATGCCCACGGCCTCGAGGACAAGGTCGACATCCTCGCGCCGGCCGTCTGACAGCGTGACCCCGACCACCCGGCTGGCGTCGGTGTGCCATTTCTCAACTTTCGTGCCGGTCCGCACGTCGACCCCTTTGGACCTGTGAATCGCCGCGTAAATCTCACCGACCTCTTGGCCGAGCGCTCGCGACAGAGGCACCGGAGCGGCCTCGATGATCAGCACCTCCTTGCCCAGCTGCCTCGCCGACGCGCCAACCTCAGCGCCGATGAAGCCCGCACCGATCAGCAGCAGTCGTGAAGTACGCTCCAGCGCCTGACGAATGGCCCGGCTGTCGCGCAGCGATCGCAGCGTGAGCACGTTGTCCGCGTGTGGAACGCCGGGCAGGCGGCGCGGAGTTCCCCCGAGACCCAGGACCAGCGCATCGAACGCGACGACGCCACCGCCATCGAGCACAAGCGTGCGTTCGGACAGCGAACCATCGGTCACGCGCATGCCCAGGCGAAGGTCGATGCCCTGCTTCTTGTACTCGTCCTCGTCGTGAAGAAAAACCTTGGGCAGCTCAACCTCGCCCCGCAGAAACTCCTTGGAGAGGTACGGACGGTCGTAAGGACGGTCCTGGTCGGCGCTGACGATCGTGACCTCGCCATCGAAGCCCCGCTTGCGCAGCGCGAACGCCGCCGCGTCGCCTGTTCCGCCACCACCCACGATCACGACCCGCCTCACAGCCACGGTTCGACCTCCGCTGAAACCAACCTCGCCCCGCCCTCAGAGGATACGAGCGACATGGTGCATCCAGCCGTGTCGATCCGGGGCGGACCCGCGCTGGATGTCGACCAGCGATTGGCGCAGGCGCATGGTGATTTCGCCAGGCTTGCCGTCGCCGACCGTCCACGAGCCGTGCGCAGACTTGACTGCACCCACCGGTGTGATCACCGCGGCGGTGCCACAGGCGAAGACTTCGGTCAGGGACCCTTCGGCGCAGCCCGCGCGCCACTCATCGGTGCTGATCTTTCCTTCCTCGGACTCGTAGCCAACGTCCACCGCCAGCTTGAGCAACGCATCGCGGGTCACCCCCGGAAGCAGGGTTCCGGTCAGCGCCGGGGTCATCAGGCGAGCGCTCTGACCGGCCCCGTAGACGAAACAGAGATTCATCCCGCCCATCTCCTCGACCCAGCGGTGCTCTTTTGAGTCAAGCCACACCACCTGATCGCAGCCCTGTTCTGCCGCCTGGGCCTGCGCAAGCAAGCCGCCCGCGTAGTTGCCTCCGGTCTTCGCTTCACCAGTGCCGCCGGGCGCCGCGCGGCTGAAGTCCTCGGAGAGCCAGACCGTGACGGGTTTTACACCGCTAGGAAAGTACGAGCCCGACGGCGAGGCGATCAAGAAGAAGGTGACATCGGTCGACGGATGGACAGACAGGCTCACCTCGCTCGCGTACATGAACGGTCGGAGGTAAAGGCTGTGCTCCGAGGCCGACGGCACCCATTCGCCGTCGACGGCCAACAGCCGCTCGATCGCCTCGATGAAGACGGGCTCTGGAAGCTCCGGCAGGGCGAGCCTTTTCGCCGAACGGCGGAAACGCGCCGCATGGGCGTCCGCGCGGAATACTGCGATCCCTCCATCCTCCTGGCGGAACGCCTTGAGCCCTTCGAAGACCGCCTGCCCGTAATGAAGGACCGAGGTGCCTGGATCCAGCTGCAAGGGGCCGTAGGGACAAAGCTCGGCGTCGTGCCAGCCGTGCTCGCGGTCCCAGCTGATGCGAACCATGTGCTCGGTGAAAAGCCGCCCGAACCCTGGATCAGCGAGCAGCCTCTCCCTCGTCTCGGCTGAAGTGCGCTGTGCCGCGAGTGTCGTCTTGAAATGAACGGCCGACGTCTCGGTGCTCACCCTGGGAAGAGTAGCCCGATCCGCCAGAGAGGCCGGGCTTGCGGGCCCGGCCTCGCGAGAGGAAGGAAGGGGTTCTTGCTTTAGGAAAGAAAGGTGACGGGGATCACGACCGGCTCAACCACGGCCTCCGCAGCCAGGTCGATCGGGGCCTTGATCACCGTCAGCAGCGGCCGCCCGTTGGGCTTCCGCCGGGATCGCCGGCGGGGCGTCCCGGAGGTGACCACAGGGTCCAGCATCTGCCTCAGCTCGAACTCGAGGAACCGGTCGAAATCGTTCATCTGTATTAGAAACGCCTCCCACAACGGGAGTACTCAAGAGGCCACGTAAAAGTTTTTTGAGGCAGAAACCGCCTCGGATCGGGACCCTTTCGGGGTCTAGGCGGCGCGCTGGCTCGGCTGGACCGGCGCCTCGAGCGCGGCCGGCCTGGGCTGCAGCCGCTCCCGGCCGTAGAAGACCTCAAAGAAGTTCTGGCCGTCTCCCATCTCGTGGGCGAGCTTGACCATCTGTAGGCGTAGAGGGCCCGGGCCCAGGCACCGTACCGCAAGTACCACGAAGGGCTTGAGGATCACACGTCGACCCGTGCGGTTCAGAGCCCTTCGCGAAACCATCGCCATTAAGACAACGCCGTCCGGCCGGCGAGTATTGGCGGCGCGAAATTCAGGTTGCGTGTGGTTGGGATGATATGGGTTGAGTGGTCCGAGGCGCGGCCGAAAAACCACGCCACCCACCCCAGCTTGAGGAGCTCCACTGAAGCAGCCAGTCGGAGCTCCCTCTGCCTTTTCAACGCGGTGCATCGCGACAGTACCGGGCCGTACCCGACCGCCCATCGGGGTTGGAGAAGCCCGCAGCGCCGGGTAGAATCCAAAGACCGCTTGACGTCAGAAACTCGTGCCCGCGTCTTGATCGTCGAAGACCACCAGGTGGTCGCGGATGGGCTTGCCGCCCTGATCAACGACCAGAAGGACATGGTGGTGATCGGCCAGGCGGGCTCGGTCAGCGAAGCGATCTCCCGAGCGGTGGAGCTTGGCCCGGATGTCGTCTTGATGGACTTCAGGTTGACTGACGGGACCGGCGCCGACGCCGGAATGGGCATCCGTCAGGTGCGACCGGAGACCAAGCTGATCTTCCTCACGCGTGAGGACAGCGACGCCGCGCGTTTTGCGGCCATCGAGGCTGGAGCCAGCGCCTTCATACACAAGTCGCGCGCCGCTGCAGAGGTGGTCGATGCGATCCGGACCGTGGCCCGCGGCGGTTCCCTTTTCACCCCTCGCACCATCTCTGCACTGATCAGCAAGCGGAGGGAGGTGGAGTCGCAGCTCGAGAGGCTCACCCCTCGGGAGAAAGAGGTGCTCCGCCTGATGGCGGAGGGGGTTGCGAGCCGCGAGATCGCGAAGAAGCTCGGCATTAGCTACACCACCGTGCGGACGCACATCCGGAGCCTCGGCAGCAAGCTCGGCGTCCACTCCAAGCTCGAAGCGATCGTCAAGGCCCGCGAATTGGCTCTCGTCGAGTAGGGCAGCGCCAACCGACCCCAGTCTCCGCCTGCGGGGAAGAGGACAAGGAACGGACTTTTTATCCGGTCAGCCCCCGGCGACCCTGCGGCGGCCTCCCCCGCGGCCGAGCAGCCTGATCGCCGGCCGTTCGTGATCGGTCTCGGTCGCCCGGCCGTCGGTCTTGCGGCGACGCTTGTCCTCATAGAGGTCGCCGTCCGCCACCTGGTAGACGGCCTGCCAGTCCTGCCCTGGCCTCCATGCGGCGACACCGATGCTGACGGCAACCGGCTCTGATGACTTCGAGCTGAGGCTGGCCTGCCTGATCGCGGCGCGCATCCGGCTGGCGACCTCCGCCGCCCGCTCGATCGTGGTCTCAGGCATCGCCACCGCGAACTCGTCGCCACCGACGCGTGCGCAGACATCCGACGCTCGCACCACACGCTGCAGCTTCTGTGCAACAAGGCGCAGAGCTGCGTCGCCGACACGATGACCCTGGCGATCGTTGATGCGTTTCAGGTTGTCGAGGTCGATCATCATCATCGACAGCCTTCGGTCATGCCGCTCGCCTAGAGCGACCTCGCGTTCCATCACCCGCTCGAACTCCCGGCGGTTGGCGAGCCCGGTCAGATGATCGGTGCGCGCCTCGCTCGAGAACTGTCGCGCGCGGTCGAGTGCGATCGCGACCTGGTCGGCGACCGCAGCCACGAAAAGCATGTCCGACGCGTTGAAGACCCGATCGATCATCGTGCCCAACGTCATCATCCCGACGGTCCTTCCGTGAATGCGCAGATGCGCGCGGAGCGCATTCCACTCCGTACCCGAGATGCGATCCACTCGCGATTCCGATCTGCCGACAGCCGATGCGGATGCCTTCACGCTCGGCCCGACCTGTCGCGCGAAGAGCTCGACCTCGTCCTGTTCGAGACCAACCGTGTTGATCAACTTGAATGGTGATCGCTCTCGCATCCAGATGGCGCCCGCGCTCAAGCGCAACGCGGCGAGAGACTCCACCAGCGCGACCTCAGCAGTTTCGATGGTGTCGAGTGATCGCCCGATGGCCGTGACGATTGCAGCCAGCCCGTACATCTCGCTCTCTCTAGCGCGATGCTCGGCGTCAAGATGGTCGAGATATCCACGCGCGATGGATGTCGTCAACCGCTCTGCGACATTCTCCAGCCTGCTCTGGGCGACAGCAAAGATCTCATCGCGTCGTGGACTGTCATTGAGCGGCAGCGAGATGAGCTCGATGGTGGCGCGTCGGTATACGGCAAGCACGTCGATGAGCGATTCCAGAGGCACGCCCTGCGCAGCGCGCAGGCGCCCGAACGAGCGCGAGCGCTCCTCGTAGTGACCCCACGGCTGCTCGATGTCCGAGCGCAGGGACTCAAGAAGGATCTCGATGAAACCCGCCGAGGTCGCGACGAGATCCTCGCCTGTCTCCTCGCTGAGCATGACAAGCTCAGGCGAGCGCGCACGCACGACCTCGAGCGTCTTCCGCCCGCTCTCGATCGTGTCTGCCGCCAGGCCGCTCGCGAGAGCAGCCAGCACCTCGCCTGGGTAGTCAGACGTGGACCAAGCCCCCGGATTCATTCCACTGTGAGAACGTCGCGCCCCTGAGAGCCACTTGAAACCTTGCCCTACTGCAAGTGAGTTACTCAAAATCCGCCCAACCGTACGGCGACCAGATAGGCCCCCCCGAGCGAAAGTAAACGCCAGGTAAGCGGCCCAGCAGGGTACGCACGATAAGGGGGGAATCAACAGGTAATGGCCGAACCCATCTCAGACATGGCGGCAACCGGCGAAGTACGCGATCCGGCGACCACGTACCAGGCGGGCAACGAGGCTGATTTCGAACGTCTCTACGAGGCTTCTTACGGAAAGATCCTCGGCACGCTGACCGCGATGCTCGGAGATCGCGCCGCAGCAGAGGACTGCGCCCAGGACGCGTTCGAACGCGCTTACAAAAAGTGGGCTACCTGGCAGCCGATTGCCCCGGCTGAGGCGTGGGTGCACCGCATCGCGATCAACGCAGCGGTCTCGTACCAGCGCAAGATGCGGCTGCGCGAGGTTGGCGAGTTGATTCGTCGCATCGGCCGGCCGGGCCTCGCGCCCGACCCGCAGGAGCTGGTGGAGCACCGCGACCTCGCGACAGCGCTCGCCAAGCTCCCGCCGAAGCAGGCCGCGGCGATCGTCCTCCGGCACTACCACGGTTACACCAACCGCGCAATCGCACAGGCGCTGGGCATCCCCGAGCGCACAGTGGCCTCTCGCCTGGCGGTGGCCAAGGAGCGGCTGCGCGTGATGCTCAAGCACTCGTACGGCCCGGAAGCCGCGATGGACGAAGGCGGGCAGCCCGGATTGGTGGCCGCGACCGACTGACGCGCGGCCTCAAAGGCAGCTAGATGCAGGCACGTTTCGACAAGCACGGACGTCGGCTCCCCGACAGCGGGCATGGATGCGGCTGCACTCTTTGCGCCGCCTCCAATGCTCCCCGGTACGAACGGCGTCAGGAACCCCGCGAAAGCTCCAGCAGGTGGACACCTCTGCGCCGCCGCCTGGCTCGCTTCATCAGGAGTGTTGCTACCCGCCGCGCCCAGGCGGCGTAAGGCGCTGACCCGAACTTGCACTCGTAACCCGCAACCGCACTCCGATGCGGGAGTCGGGCGCTGGGTCAAACCCGCACTAGACCGTTGAATGCGGGTTTCGCAGAGCGGACCTAGTTTTCTCTCACTTCGTGCCCGGCAGGTAGTAGGCGCCGCCCTTGTGTACGAGGCCTGGCGGCTCCGGATACCACTCGTTGCCGATGCCTAGCGTGTCCAGCGCGCTCTGCATGAACTGGTGCCACATCGGAGCGGCGATGTAGTAGCTGTCGGAGTTCTTCGTCATCTTCTGCCGCCAGTCGGGGTTGCCTCCCCAGACCACCGTCACCAGGTGTGGCGTGTAGCCGACGGTCCACGCATCGGCGAAGGAGTCGGACGTACCGGTCTTAACCCCGACGGTGCGGCCGGGGAGCGTGAGCAGCGAGTTGCGTCCAAAGATCATGGCGCGATTGTTGTCGTTGGACATGATCTGTTCCATGATGAAAGCGACGCGCGGGTCGAGCACCTGCTTTCCGGGATCCTTCTGGTGCGAGAAGACGACGTTGCCATCCCTCGTGATGTACTCGATTGCGTAGGGCTGGCGAAGAATCCCCTGGGTAGCGAGGACTGAAGCGCCCGTCGCCATCTGGAGCGGAGTCTCGCCATAGCCGCCCAGAGTCAGCGACGGCCCGTAGGTGTTGAGCGGATCGTCGGTGGTGAAAACCGGGTTGCCGTCCGGCCCGGCGTGCTGCTGGTAAGGCGGCGCGCCCATGAGCCTCGCCATGTTGACGACGCTCGAGACGCCCACGCCGAGTTCCACCTTCACCGCGGGAATGTTCAGGGAGTTGCCCATGCACGCTTGCAGCTGGCAGGTGCCGTGATACCTGGTGTCGTAGTTCTTCGGCGTGTAGCTCTCCGTCCAGCCAGGCTCACGGTAGGAGAACGGTGAGTCGGCAATCGGCGTCGTCATGCTGTACTTGCCGCTCGCAATCGCCGCGGTGTACGTGAAGATCTTCATCGAGGAGCCCGGGTTGCGCGGCGGCCACACGGCCAGGTTGTACTGACCGCCATTCGCGTTCGGGTTGGCCGAACCCACCATCGAGACGATGGCGCCCGATGTCGGGTCCAGGGCGACCAGCGCGCCCTGGCTCACGTTTCGATAGGCGAGCTTTGCGATGTTGCCGCTGACAGAGCCCTGGGCCAGGCCCTGCAGCCTCGCGTTGAGCGTGGTCACCACGCGCAGCCCGCCGTTGTAGGTCATGTCGGACCCGAACTGGCTCACCAGCAGGCCCGTGGTGTAGCGAACGAAGTCGGGCGCCACGACCTGGTTTGTCGGCAGGAACATGTGCGACGGCGGGGAGATGTCCTCAGCAAACGCCTTGGCGGCGTCCACGGCGGTGATCTTGTCGTCTCGCAGCATCGCCTGGAGAACATCCCGCTGCCGGTTCTTGGCCGACGTCCAGTTGAGGAGCGGGCTGTAGAGTGTCGGTCCGCGGATGATCCCCGCAAGCATCGAGGCTTGCGCCAGATCGAGATCCTTCGTCTGCTTGTGAAAGTAGATCTGTGACGCCGCCTTGGTGCCCCATGCGGTGTCGCCGAAGAAGACGCTGTTCAGGTACATCTCCAGGATCTCTGTCTTCGTGTAGCGGCGCTCGATCTCGAACGCGAGAAGGGCTTCGCGGATCTTGCGATCGAGGCTCGGCTTGTTCCCGACCAGCCGCAGCTTGACGAGCTGCTGCGTGATCGTCGAGGCTCCTTCCACCGACGACTGA